>JAQGHP010000693.1 GCA_028288775.1 Phycisphaerales bacterium
ACTCCTGGCCGGGGCAGATTGTACCTGAAACGGCCTCAGGTAGTGCGAGACAAATCGATCCATTCCGAAATTTCCGACACGCCCAAGCCGATTTCCGTCACCCATCCGGCATAGAGCCACTCGCCCCGGCATATAGTCCCCCATGCAATCTGGCGCCCCTGCGGTTTGAAGCCGCTCTCCGCCTTCATTCGGATTTCAGATTTCGGACTTCGGATTTCGCGACGCACCCACCCCGCATCCCACGGCAACACCCACCCCCGCCGCGCGTAGCTGTATCTAAGGAAGATTCCCCATCCCGTTCAAACCAGGAGCACCTTCATGTCGCGCCCCAAGCACCCCGGCAACCCGACTTCCGCCACCTCGCGCAGGCAGTTCCTCAAGCAGGCCACCGCGATCACCGCCGGCCTGGGCACCGCCGGCGCGATCGGCTTCCCCACGATCGTCCCCTCCTCCGCCCTCGGCAAGGACGGCGCGGTCGCACCCAGCAACCGCATCGTCCTCGGCATCATCGGCACCGGCGGACAGGGCCGCGCCGACATGCATATGTTCATGGACAAGCCCGACGTGCAGGTCGTCGCCGTGTGCGACGTCGATGCCGCACACATGAAGCAGGCCATGCACGACGTCGAGCTAAAATACGGCGAAGGAAACTGCAAGACCTATCACGATTTCCGCGAGCTCGCCGCCCGTAAGGATCTCGATGCGATTCAGGTCACCACCCCCGACCACTGGCACGCCATCGCGGCCATCGCCGCCCTCGACGCCGGGAAAGACGTCTACTGCGAAAAGCCCCTGGCCAACAGCGTCTACGAGGGCCGCAAAATTGTCGATGCCGTGAAGCGCAACAACCGCATCCTCCAGACCGGTACGCAGGAGCGCTCGGCGCCCTATTCGCGGCAGGCCGCGGAGCTCGTGCAGAACGGCCGCATCGGCAAGCTCCACACCATCCACATCAATCTCCCCTGCACCGATTCGCACCACAAAGCCGTCCGCGCGACGCAGGGCGTCCCCGCCGCCCAGCCCGTGCCCGAAGGCTTCGACTACAACACCTGGCTCGGCCACGCCCCCGAAGCGCCCTACACCGAAAAACGCTGCCACTTCTGGTGGCGCTTCATCCTCGATTACGGCGGCGGCGAAATGACCGACCGCGGTGCCCACGTCATCGACCTCGGGCAGCTCGGCAACGGCACCGATGAAACCGGCCCCGTCGAATTCGAAGCCAAGGGCGAACGCCTCCCGGGCAGCCTCTATACCTCCTTCTGGGACTACACCTTCACCAACACCTACGCCAACGGCGTCAAGATGCTTGGCACCACCAACGAGCCCCGCGGCGTCAAGTTCGAAGGCTCCGATGGCTGGGTCATGGTCAATGTTCACGGCGGACCGATCACCGCCTCCAACCCCGAAATCCTCAAGGAAAAGGTCGCCACCAGCGGCGTACAACTCGGCCGCACCCCCGACCACAAGCAAAATTTCATCGACGCAATGCGCACCCGCAAAGACCCCTTCGCCAAAGCCGAAATCGGCCACCGCACCGCCACCATCTGCCACCTCAACAACATCGCCATGGCCACCGGCAAGAAACTCATCTGGGACCCCAAGACCGAACGCATCACCAACGAGGAAAGCCTCAACGCGCTGCTGAAGCCCACCTTCCGCGCCCCGTGGACGCTGTAGGCGCAAATCGATCAACATTAAATCCCCGAGACCGGCCGGCGCACCAGCGCCGGCCGGTTTTAATGATCGAAGAATTGAACCGCCAAGTCGCCAAGACGCCAAGAAAATTGGAGGAAACCAATGTAGGGTGGGTGTACTCGCCCACCGTTCGTCAACCGCTTCACTGTCAAATGGTGGGCGAGTACACCCACCCTACGAGCCTCACTCCAGCCTCGGCGTCTCTGCGTTCAATCCTCCGGATTCCCCTTGGCGCCTTGGCGGTTCAATTCTTCCTCATCACAACCATCGTCCCAGGCGCGGAATGACCGCCGAATGATTAGACTATTCCGCCCCCGACCAAGACTCGGCGGGGCTTACAGCCATGAACCCAATCCGACAGCAATACCTCGCCTCCGTCCGCACCGCCGTCATCAAGCTTGGCACGCAACTGCTTTCCGACAAGGAAGGCCAGCTCGACGCGGCTTTCATCGAGACCGTCGCCGACCAAATCGCCCTCTTGCGCCAGCGGGGAATCCGTGTAGCGGTCGTCAGCTCGGGTGCGATCGGCGCTGGCCTGCGCGAGCTGAACCTCCCCAAGCGGCCGACCGATCTGGCCAAGCTCCAGGCCGTCGCGGCGGTGGGGCAGCGCCGCCTGATGGACGTCTGGGCCGCGGCGTTTGCCCGCCACAAACTTCCCGTCGCGCAAATCCTCCTCACCCGCGAAGACGTCGACGAACGCGGGCGCTTTCTCAACCTCCGCAACACCATCGGCGCGATCCACGAGCTGGGCGCGGTGCCCATCATCAACGAGAACGACACCGTCAGCACCGACGAGCTCGCGCGCATTAGCTTCGGCGACAATGACATCCTTGCCGCGGTGGTGGCCCACGCGCTCCGCGCCGATCTGCTGGTGCTGCTGAGCGTGGTGGACGGCATTCTCGACGCCGCAGGCAACCCCGTCCGTCTGATCGAAAGCGTGGAAGCGGCGCGCGAATTGGTGCGGACGGAAAAATCCGCGCTCGGCAAAGGCGGCTTTAATTCCAAACTCGAGGCCGCCCGGCAGGTGACGGACTTCGGTGAAGTCATGGTCGTCGCCAACGGGCGGATGGCCAATGTATTGCCCAGGCTGCTGGAAGGGGAAGAACTGGGCACGTTGTTCGCACCGGCGGGGAAAAAGATCTCATCCCGCAGCCGCTGGATCGGCAGCGCCCGCCCGGCGGGCACGGTCGTGGTGGACGACGGGGCGGTCAAGGCACTCGTCGAAAAAAACAAGAGCCTTCTGCCCGCCGGGGTCATGCGGGTGGAAGGGAACTTCGAGCGGGGCGATGTGGTGACGATCGTCTCTACCGACGGCGCTGCAATAGCTCGCGGCCTAACGAATTACGCCGCAGGCGACGTGCGGCGCATCCTCGGGAAAAAGACCCAGGAAGTCCGAGCGATCCTCGTAGACGCGGCGTACGACGAAGTTGTACACCGGGATAACCTTGTCCTAACCTAGTGCGCCATCCCACTCGGCTTTTTCGCTAACCAATCCCCCTCCCCCGTGTCTAAAATGCAGGGATGAAGCGCCGCGACTGTCGGCGGTAAGGAGTCGTTATGCGATATACATGGCTTGGAGCGTTGGTTTTAGGACTGTTGCCGGCGGTTGCCTCCGCGGACCACGGACATGGCGGGTACCGGGGCGGGTACTCTCATGGCGGGTACTATCGCGGCGGGCACAGCAATTTCGGGTTCTCGTTCGGCTTGGGAATCGGCCCAGTGTACGGATATAGCGGCTACTCACCATATTGCTATTCCTACAGCCCGGCCTACTACGCCCCCGCGTACTATCCGCCACCCGCGGTGGTCTACAGCCCGCCTCCCGTGACGGTTTACAACGACCCGCCGGTGTACAGCGCGCAGCCGGTCTACTACCGCTCCTACACCGTCAGCCCCGCGCCGACCTACGCGCCCGGCCCGTACTACTACGGTCGTTAAGGAACAGGGCCCCGCTGGGAGTAAGTGATTTCCAGCAGTGGCACGGGCGGCCCGTCCGTGTCCGGCCGCTCTGATGGCGTTCGACGTGCGAGGTGCTGCGACCGACGTAAATGGCCGTGCGCGATGAGGCGCTTGTGGTGCAGCCTATGAGGCTGCCATTG
>JAQGHP010000710.1 GCA_028288775.1 Phycisphaerales bacterium
AGGGCCCCGAAGCCGGCCAGGGCCAGCGACGCGGGCTCGGGGACGGCTGCGGAGGGATTGGCGGCGAAGGCCGCAACCTCCGCGGCCTGCTGGCTGGTGAGCACCACGTCCCCGAAGTTCCGCTGCAGGGCCAGGAAGTCGTTGAAGTCGATCGTCGGGTCGCCCACGAAGTTGCCGTGGGCCCAGCTCGCGTCGGCGTGGCCGAAATTGCGCTGGAGAGTGAGGAAGTCGTTGAAGTCCACGTGCCCGTCGAGGTTGGCGTCGCCGATGAGGGTGTAGCGGGCGAGGACGGCGGTCTGGCCGGCGGTGATTGTCTGGCCCAGGAAGGCGCCGCCGGTGGGGCCGACGATGTCGGAGGCCTCGCCGAAGCCGACGGCGTGGGAGGCGTCGGCGAGGCTGGAGATGATGCCGCCGTGGCGGGTCTGGTCGGCGACCAGGGCCAGGGGGCTGCCGCCGGAGTAGTTGAGGACCAGGCCGTTGTTGCCCAGGTCCAACTGCCCGGTCCAGGCGCCCGTGTTGCCGCCGATGGAAAGCGAGGACAGCACGCTGGTCGCAGTTGGATCGCCCGAAGAGGCCGTTTGCGAGATGGCGACATGGCCGTTGGCGGTCAGCGATGCTTGGCGGATGCTTGCGGCGGTGAGTGTGGTCCCGACACCATTGGTGATTTGGCCGTTGCCGGTGATGTGTCCGAAGGTGGCAGTGCCGTCGGTCTGGGTGAAGGTGCCGGTGAGGTTCGTGTCCGGGGCCACGAGGCCGCCGCCGTCGAGGGTGTAGTTCCCCGCGCCGGTGCCGCCTGCGGTGGTCGAGGTGTGTTGGAGGGGGAACAGCACAGGCGATAAGTCGCCGGAGTGGGTCCCGAAGATGCCGCTGCCGTCGGCGGGGTTGTACTGGGCGTTGTGCTCTGCGCCGACGGTCAGGGTGGCGGTGTAGGTGCCGTTGATCTTATTGGTCGGGTCGAATGCAAGGGTGCCGCTGCCCGGGGTGGCGGTGAGCTGCACACCGCCAACCCAATCGAAGTTACCCGCGGTGATGACAGTGCCGGTTCCCTGGGCACCGGGCGTGAGACCGGCCTGGCTCCAGCCGCCCTGGTTGAAGGCGGCGGAGATGACGCGCGCATCGGCGCGGAGGCCGAGGTTGTATTTGGTGGTGTCGGGTGCGGTGTAGACGTTGTCGCTGCTGGGGGCGTTGGTGATGGTCGCGGTCGTGCCGGCGTCAAGCGGCGTGGTGTTGTTTCCGCTGAGGGAGGCGGCCTGGTAGCCGGTCCACTTGGCGAAAGCGCGGGCGCTATCGGTTTCGCCAGGCAGGTTTTCGCCGGTGAGTTTGGTCGCGCCGGTAATGTTTGCGAAGTTGGGCGTGTAGTTGTTGTTGGTGGTTCCGATCGTCACGGAGTGCCCGTCGCCGTAGACGCCCGAAACGGTCACGTTGACGGTCCCGGTCATGTTTGCGGTGGTGTGGGCGGTGCCGTCCACGGGCTGGTCGCTTGCGGGGGCGGTCACGGTGAATTTGCCGGCGGCCTTCGCGGTGTACGGGTCGTTGGTGGTGAAGTTCGCGGAAGCGTTGGCCTTGAGGGTAACGGCGACAATCGAGTTGGTTGAAAGGTCGCCGTTGGTATCGGTGTTGGTCGTAGTGAGAGAGAGGGGCTTGGTCTGCGTCGCGCCGACGAGAATGCCGCCAAAATTCGGGGTGCTCGCGTCGGCGGGGGTATTGAGGAATCGCCCTTCGACGACGTGTGCCTTGGCGTTGACGACGATGTTCGTGTCTGCCGCGTTGCTGAAGTTCTGGAAGGAGACGGCGGGCGTGATGTCCGTGCCGCCGACCACGTTTGTGTCAGAGCCGCTGAGGCCCAGAGAGGCGGTGGTGGTTCCGTTAGCGGCGATGGTATTGCTTCCTACCGTGGTGGCGCCTCCGCCCGATGCGGTGATGACGTGGACGGCGGCGGCGTCGGTGGCGCTGGTGTTAGAAATGACCGAGCCGGTCTTCAGGGTCGTGGCGGCACCCCTGAAGACGCGTCCGAAGTCAACGGGGCCGGTAAGGCTCTTCCCGTCGGCCGTCACGGTGTACCCCGCGGGGGCGCTTGTCAATTTCAGAATCGAGCCGTTGGCCGGGCCTACCGCGGTGGTGAGGTCGACGGTCATCAGCGGGGCGGTGGTCACGTTGTTGACGCCGGAGAACGAGGCGGCGGAGACGCCGGTCGATGGCGTCGCGACGACCAGTCGCACGTTCCCGCTTCCGTTGATTTGACTCTTCAGGTAAGTGATGGCGGCGGGGGAAAGCGACAAGCTGTAATACTGAATGTCTGTTCCGGAAGTTCCACTGTCGACGTATGTGCTGCTTCCGAGATTGTAGAGCGTGGACGTGCCCGAAAACGATCCCGGGCTTCCTGGGGCGTTCAGGCCGTCGGAGTTGGGGCTTCCGGCCTCGTAAAGCAGGGGCGTCGTATTTTTGGGCAGCGCCGTGGTGGTGTCTGTCGTCAGATAGAAATTGAGCGGGATCGGCGACTTCGCCGCGCCGGCGAACGAGGAGTTGTAGAAGTCGAATTTGATGTCGGTGATCGAGGAGACCTGATTGCCGGCGGCGATGCCCAGGTTGCTGGTATTGAAATCGAAAACGCCGAAGGCCTGCTTGATGGTGCCGGAGCCGTAGATGTCCACGAAGGAATTGGCATTGAAGGAATTGCTCGCGCTGGTGCCGACCTGTGCGCCGGTGAAGGCGTTGGTCGAATAAGCCGTGTCGGCCCGGGCGGCCGAACCGATGGCCGAAACACCCAGGGCCGCCACCGCGGCGGACACTAGAACGGATTCGCGGATGGAACGCTTAGCCTGCATTGTCGTCTCCTGAGAATCGGCCGCGCAGCGGCGGCGCGAAAAGTTTAGAAATTGCACCAGTCACGAGCGGTGGGGGGCGAGCCCGCTGACTCGATGGCAACACAATTTTCCCTCGTCTTACTATGCGCGCGTGAATCAAGGGCGTATGTTCACGGCGTTTGTTATGTCACAACATTTCACTATGAATGTGTTACGGGCGCGGGGCTGATCGGCCGGGATTGCAACAGTTGAATATGTCTCTATGTGAGAAAGCTTTTGATTACGGAGAGACATACACGCCGCCGGAGGGGTTATAGAGCTTTTGCACGTCGGGCAAGAATTCCGCGTTCGGAATGGTTGTGCCTCGCGGGGTCCATAGGGCCGGGTCTGCGCCCTGGAGGTCGCCCAGGACTTCCACGTGCCCGTCGAAAAATCCCGCGGCGAAGCGGTAGGTGTCGGCGGCACTGTGGATCTTGCGGCTCCCGTGGCGGAAACCGTAAGCGCGTGAATCCTTCGAGGGATCGGTTTGGCCGTTGCCCGGCGCGCCTTTGCGGCACAGCGAATTGCTGAAGGAATCGAACGCCCCCACGTCCCCGTAGGTGCCGCCGTTACTGCCTTTATAGTTAAGGTCGTAATCGGGAACGGTGGTCGAGTTGGAATAGCGCGCGCCGTCGGCGATGTATATTTTCCGGGAAGCGTCCCCGATTGCAGAGATCTTCGGGCCGTAGCCGTCCGGCGGGTTGTAATAGACGGGGGCCGTGTAGCCCGTGCCGGGGCTGTGCTTGAGTTGGAAAACGTATGCGAGATTGTAGGAGCAGACGACGGTGGTCGGCAGGCCCGAGATGGGCGGGCTAAAAGGCGCCGCGAGGAAATCGTTCTCGGCGCATTGGAAAGGGGGATACGTGACCAACTGGGTAAAGCGCTGGGCGCGGCTCGCGTGGTCCCCACCTGAGTTGAATGCCACGCCCAGCATGCGCGCGATGGGCGCCTGCCAATCCCAGATCTGCGAGACGTCGGGGCAGTTGAAGTCGCTGTAAGCGGGATCGAGCAGGAACGCGCCGGAGGAATTGGGCCCGCCGGGGAAGAAGCCCTTGTTCTCGCCGACATACATCTGCATGCCCAGCAGAACTTGGCGGAGGTTCGAGGAGCACTGCACCGTGCGGGCGGCCCTACGCGCGTTGTTCAGCGCGGGCAGCAGCATCGAGATAAGCAGCGCGATGATGCCAATGACGACCAGGAGTTCGACGAGCGTAAAGGCCCGACGTGCGTTCCTGGAAAGGTCGGCGCAGCGGCCGCGATCATTCCTGTTGGTCACGGAGTTGCTCCTGTGCGGCTTTTCGGGCTTCATATTCCTCCCTGGTGGGCGGCGGTTTTGAATCGGGGTCCGGTGAGGGGTTGTGCCCGACCACCAGCCGCCCGCAATCCGGGCAGAACGTCGGGCCGGGAACGTGCTTGTATGAATTGAGCAGAACCGGGGTGGGATCGGTTTTGGTTTGACCGTCCTTCGTCCAGTAGCACAACTCGGCGGGATAGCCCGTTTCCTTCCCCGAGTAAGGGGACGGCACCGGAATCGTCACGCCCTTTTCGAGTTTGTAACGGAAGGATTTTTCGGTCTCCGCGCACATGAAGAGGCGATCCCGTGTGGCGGCTTCCGCGGGGCTGTCCCCCATGAATGACTTGAAAACGAAGATGACGATTAACAGTACGACGGCCAGGAAACCTGCCGCGGCATACTTCCCTGCTTTGCTTTGCAAAAACTCTCGCGCAGACAGCATCACAAACCCATCGAAGAAGGGAAACCGGTCTCGACAGGATGGGAGGCTATCGGCCCAAAGCGATAGTTGGGTTTTGGAACGATGAAGAACGTGTAATATTTTCGGTGCAAAATTTAGAAGTGGGCGGTATCAGTTTTTGCTCGCGCTATGGTAAACGCAACGCAGCCCCCGACCTGCGCCGGGGGCTGCTTCTAATGTACATATTATGATAAGTACGCGCAGCAACGTTATCTGCCTGCGTCCTTCACCTTCTCGCCGGCATTTTTCATTGAGCTGCCGGCGGACCGGGCGGCGTCCTTACTCTTGTCCACGGCCTTGCCGGCGGCATCCTTTGTCTTGTCGGCGGCCTTGTCGATTCCGCTCTTCATCTTGTCCTTCATGTCGCTCATCGCAGGACTCCTTTATTAAGAGACGCTCCTCATCCCGATGGTTTTCTGTTAAGACACTGCCGCCAGCCGGGCGGTTACTTCCACGAATCGCGCAGCTCGCGCACGCGGTCGTGGGCGCGTTTTACTTCGCCATACTGACGGCGGACGACTCCCGCCACGTCCGGCGAGAGGTCGCCGTTCAGCGCTTTCTCATAGGTCTTCACTGCCACGTCTTCACCGCGCTCGGCCTCGTTGAGAATCGACTTCTCGCCGCCGCCCAGCGCGCTCTTCAGGTCGATCCATCCGCGGTGCATGGCGGCGGTGGCGCTGCCGGTCTTCTCGACTTCCCCGCCCATGCGGGAAACCTCGGCCTGCAACTCGCCGGCAAACCGGGATCGCTGCTGTGCGAATTCCTGGAATACCGATTTCACCCGCGCATCCTTCACGTCGCCGGCGGCGGTCTCGAATCCCTTTTGGCCGTCCTTGAGGGTTTCGATCAGGTCGTTGAGCGTGGAAGCTGTTGCGTTACTCATGACTCCGATTCCTTTCTGCCGGGGTTAATCAAACCGGCTTTTCAGAAAGGACGCTATCACTCCAAAACGGAATGCGGCAATGGCAAAACCCGTAGATCTGGCAAAGGTTTTTGCAAAGCGACGCGGATGAAGTAGAACGAAGAGGCCGGCCGGGCGAGCTCAACGGCGGGAATTCTGCAAAATTCGACCAGGTGGATCGCCGCACCTTTGTCGGCGT
>JAQGHP010000721.1 GCA_028288775.1 Phycisphaerales bacterium
CGGGCAAGACCTCCGCCGGTTCGATCACGGGCTTTTACACGGTGCTGGTGGAGGGTGACGATTTCAACGAGCCGATCCCCGACGCCGTGAAGGGGATCACCGACGGGCACTTGTGGCTGAGCCGGGCGCTGGCCAACCGGGGGCACTATCCCGCGATCGACGTGCTGCAGAGCATTAGCCGCGTACGCGGCGACGTGGCAAACCCCGATCACCTCCGCGCCGCCAAAAGGGTGCTGGCGCTTACAGCCGTCTACCAGGACATCGAAGACCTCGTAAACATCGGCGCGTACATGCCGGGGATGAACGTGGAGTTTGATCTGGCGGTGCAAATGCGCCCGCACATCCTCCAGTTCCTGCAGCAAGATGCCGCGGCGCCCTGTCCGCTGGAGCAGTCGCGCCAGCACGCGATGAATCTGCTGGCGACGATTGAAACGCTCGAGCGAAACATCCGCGCCCAGGCCCAGGCGAAAGCCGCGGCAGCGCGGCCGGGAGGGAAGGTGTAGGCATGGTTCCCTCTCGACCTGTAGGGTGGGTGTACTCGCCCACCGTTAGTCTGAGCGAGAAGACAAACGGTGGGCGAGTACACCCACCCTACGGGTTTGCTCGATGAGAAACGGTGGTTTGTAAAACACGGGTATCGAAAGCCCCGCGATTCACCCTCACCCCGGCCCTCTCCCCGGGAGGGAGAGGGAGATAAGAGTTATGCCGAAATTTGTTTTCCCACTGGACGGCGTTCTCCGTCACCGCGAGCACGTGGAGCAGGAGAGGCAGCGCGACCTGGCGCAGCTCCAAAACGATATGCGGCAGGCGCAGGACGCGCTTCGCCAACTCAACCAGACCGTGCTGGGGAATGTGAATGACGTGCGCGAGAACCGCCTGCTCGGCCGGCTTGATCTGGGCTTTCTCGCAGCCCATCGCCGATATATGGCGGCGGTGCAGCGCCAGGGCATGGCGATGGTGCAACGGATGAGCCTCTTGCAGAGAGAGATTGATCAGGCGCAAAAGGCTTTGGCCGAAGCGGCCAAGGAAAAGAAGATCATGGAGAAGCTCCGCGAGAAGCAAAAGGACCGCTGGTCGGCGGACCTCGCGCGGAAGGAAGCCGCGGACCTGGATGAAGTGAGCATGCGCATGGTCGCGTGGCAGGGCGCGGCGGAAGAAACGGACCATGGCCCCCTGGCGCCGACGTAGACCGCGCGTTTTGAAACACGGATGCGACGCCCAATATGAAGAAGCTCTGGGACATTCTGGTGCTCATGCTGGCGATCAACTTTTTGGCCGTCGGGGGCGGCGTGGCGTGGCTGTATCAGTCGGGGCGGCTCGACCGCAAGCGGGTCGCCGCGATAAAGGAAGTCCTCTTCCCGCCTCCCGAGACGCCCGCACCGGCCACGCAGCCCGCGGCCGCCGACGGGCCGGTACCGCCGTCGCAGCGGCTGGAAGAGCTGCTGGCGAAGCATGCGGGTCACTCGGCGACGGAGCAGGTGGAATTCATCCGCCAGACGTTCGACGCCACCGCGGCGCAGCTCGACCAGCGGCAGCGAGTGGTGGGGGAATTAGAGCAGCAGGTGGCCCGGGCGAACCGAAAGGTTGTAGAAGACCGCAAGGCGCTCGAAGCCGAGCGCGCGCGCCTCACCGAGCAGGAAGCGCAAGCCGATCGCCTGGCCGGCGACAAGGGATTCCAGGACACGCTCAATTTGTACAACACGATGCCGGGCAAGCAGGTGAAGGCGGTCTTTATGGGAATGGAAGAGCAGTCGGCGGCCGAATACCTCGACGCGATGCCGCCCCGTAGCGCCGCCCGGATCATCAAGGAATTCAAGGCCCCCGAGGAATCGGAGCGGATGAAGCGGATTCTCGACAAGATGCGTCACCCGCCGGGCCTGGCCTCCGCGGCCGCCGGCCCGGCGACCCGGGAAGCGAAGGAATAAGATGCCCCCAGCCATGCAGAACCTGTTCGCCGTCGGCGCGTCGCCGGCCCCGTCGCGCACGCCCGCCGCGTCGTCGAGACAAATCCCGTCGTCGCGGTTCGAGGACGCGCTGGAGGGCGCGCGGCCGAAGAACGTCGCCGCCGAAACCGCGCTGCCCCGGCCAAAACCCGCCGAAAAATCTCCCGAAACAAAGAAGGCGCCGACCGGCAATAAGCCACCCGGCACTTCCCGCTCCAAGCGGCAGACGCGGCGCGCCGCGCACGGGAAAGGCGCGGATGCTACAGAGACTACCACGGAAGACGCGCACCCCGCAGCGACTGCGGACGGGCAGACGCCCGATTCGACCGACGCTGGCCCGGAAAAGAAGCCATCCGACCAGGCGGCCGGCAATAAGGCGGAGGACGCGCAACAACAACCTCTGGCCGTCGCGTCGCAGGCGGTAGTCACTGCGCCAGCGCCCGCGGGGCAGCCCGTTGTGAAGGAAAAGATCGAGCAGAAGGGCACTGGCGTGCCGCAGAAGGCCGCCATTCAGCCGCTCCAGGCCGACGGCCCGAAGAAGCAAACGACGGCCGCCCCTAACGCCCATCCCGATGCGGGCAAGCCCGCCGACGGCAGCGTTGCGGCCCAGCCCGACGGAGTGGTCGCAGCGCAAGCCGATGCGGCTGCTGTAGCGCAATCAGCAGTCGCTCAGCCATCAGCCCCCGTGCAAGGCATCGCCCCGCGTACGGCAAAAGGCGATACCGGCGCGACCACGGCGACCGATGCCACGGTCGCTGCCGCGGCGGTGGCCGACATCGACCTCGCGACACCATCGAGCGATTCGCCCGCCGCGATTCCCGTAGGCGAAGGTGACCCTGCATCAACTAGCGCCGGGGATGCGGGCGGGGCAGGTCACGCCGCCGTCCACGCGTTCTCCGATCTCCTCGCATCGGCCCAAGGCTCTGACGCGGCAACGACGAAGCCGGGTGGGCAATCGATCCGCACCGCGGCGGCGCAACCGCCGGCCCCCGCGCCGGAGGCGCAATTCGCCGAGGCGAATCACGCGCAGATCGTATCGGGCGTCCACGGCCAGCTCCTCCCTAATGGCGGCTCGATGCAGCTGCGCCTGGATCCTCCAGAGCTGGGCGCGCTCCACATCACCGTGCAGATGCGCGACGGGGTAATGTCCGCATCGTTCTCCACGCCCAGCGACCAGGCCGCCCGCCTGCTCACCCACAGCCTGGGCCAATTGAAGACCGCGCTGGAGTCGCAGGGCGTGAGTGTCGAGAAGCTGCACGTCGAGCAATCCCCCAAAGAGCCCAAATCCAACGGCGGCGAAGGCCACCAGCCGCAGGATCAGGGCACGGCCGACCATTCGGCCCAGCACGAACAGCAGCGCCGCGAAATGCTCCGCCGCATGTGGCGTCGGCTCAGCGGCGGGCAAGACCCGCTGGACCTGGTCGCTTAAGTGCAGAGTGCAGAGTGCAGAGAAATGCTATTCGCTCCCGTCGCGGTCAAGCGCGTAGGGTGGGCGTACTCGCCCACCGTTTGACCGGCATGCCACGAAGAAGGTGGGCGAGTACGTCCCACCCACATCAAGATTCATCCGCGAATTTCGGCATCGCCCGCTCCACCACCGAAGTATGAGTACGCGCCCGTGTGTCCGCGCCTTCGTGGTGAATCTCCGAATGGCTCGCAAAAACGCGCCGATCTCGCGCGGCGACGGCGCAGAAATATCCTTCCTCAAAGTTACCGCAATCGATTTTTCATGGCCGGGTTTTTTGAAGGCCGAATGGGGACTCTATGACCACTGCACCGATCAACAACAGCACCGCCAGCTCGAACCAGTTGCAGAGCACGGGCTTTAACCTCAAGCCCCAGGACTTCATCAACCTGATGGTCACGCAGCTCCAGCACCAGGACCCCACGCAGCCGGCGTCCAACTCCGAGCTGCTCTCGCAGATGAGCAACATCGGGCAGCTCGAGTCCTCGACGCAGCTCCAGACTTCCCTCACGAGCATGACGCTGCAAAGCTCGATCGGTGCGGCGTCGGCCCTCATCGGGAAATCCGTGCAGGGCCTCGACGTGAACAACAACCCCATCGGGGGCCTGGTCAATTCCGTGCAGGTGCAGAACAACGGCGTCTCACTCCAGCTCGACAATGGCCAGAGCCTGGACCTGAGCCGCGTAACGAACATCGCTCCACCCGCGGGGACCACGGCGAAAGCCGCGAGCTAAGTGGGGTCGTCGTGACATCGGCGTCCCGACAGGGAGACGTCCCCACGACGGTGCAATCACGGGCGGTGCGCCCGTGCTGCGAGTGGATCAGAAATCGCCCTTGATTGGGTGAGCGGCGCGGAGGCGCAAGCGGGTCGGCGGCAGCCAGCGGGTCGGAGACCTCGCCGGCGGCGCAACGGATCGGGAATCGCCATGGCATTGACCAGCACCCTCTTCACCGGCCTCTCCGGTCTGGACGTCAACCAGACCCGGATGAACGTCGTCGGCAACAACATTGCCAACGTCAATACCGTTGCCTTCAAGAGCAGCCGGGCGCTGTTCGCACCGCAATTCTACGTAACCGACCAGGGCGGCTCGCCCCCCAACGGCACCTTCGGCGGCACCAACCCCAGCCAGCGCGGCCTGGGCGCGACCGTCGCTTCCATCGAAAAGAACTTCACCCCCGGCGCGCTCGAAACCACCGGCCACGCGACCGACATGGCCATCGACGGCAACGGGTTCTTCATCACCAAGAACCCCGACGGCCAGTTCTACACCCGCGACGGCTCGTTCACCCTCAACTCCGCCAACCAGCTCGTCACCAGCAGCGGGTCGTTCGTTCAAGGCTACGGTGTCGACGCCAACGCCAATGTCATACCCGGACAACTTCAAAATATTACGATCCCGCTCGGCACCAGCACGATCGCACGGGCGACGCAGAATGTGTCGATGCAGGGAAATCTGGACGCGGCGGGGCAGTTGCCCAACGGTGTCAGCATTCTTACCAGCCAGGACCTCACTACCATCGGCGGCGCTGCCGCCCCCACGGGCGCCACACTGCTCACGCAGCTTGCCTCCACGGCTACGCCCGGCACGGCGTCCATGAACGTCGGCGACGTTTTCACCCTCACGGGCGACAAGGGCGGCCGCACGCTGCCGAGCTCGACGTTTACCGTGACTCCGACCAGCACGGTCGACGACCTGAACACCTTTTACCAGCAGGGATTGGGCATCGACACGGGCGTGGCCGCCAGCACGAATCCGAATATCCCCGCGCCCGGTGCGACCCTCGAAGCGGACGCCGCGAACCCCAACAGCGCCAAGCTCGTCATCACCGGCAATCAGGGAAAGGTCAATGCACTGGCAATGACCGGCAGCGCCTTCGTGAGCCAGACGGGTTCGTTGCCGTTCGTATTTGCCGACGGCACCAACGCCGCGGGGATCACCAGCAGCCCTTCGGGGGAAAGCGTTCACACCAGCCTCGTTGCGTACGACTCCCTGGGCACGCCGATCAACGTGGACATCACTGCCAATCTCGAATCCAAGGGTAGCACCGGCAACGTCTGGCGCTTCACCGCCACCAGCGGCGACAGCAAGCAGGGCGGGCAGGTGGTGGGCGACGGCACGCTCACCTTCGACGGCAACGGCGCGCTCCAGGCGAGCAGCGGCACTACCATCGCCATCGACCGCACCGGCACGGGATCGGCGACGCCGTTGTCGATCAAGATGGACTTCAGCAAAATGACCGAGCTGACGGGCGACAGCTCGTCGCTTGTTATGACCAAGCAGGACGGCAACCCGCTGGGGACTTTGAATTCCTTTAACGTCGGCGCGGACGGCACCATCACCGGCGCATATTCCAACGGACTGACCCGCACGCTCGGGCAGATGGCCATGGCAAACTTCGCGAACCCGCAGGGCCTGGACGACAAGGGCGGCAACGTATTCGCGCAGGGCGCCAACAGCGGCGTGGCGGTCATCTCCAGCGCGATGTCGCTGGGCAACGGGGCGGTCCGGGCCGGAACACTGGAGCTGAGCAACGTCGATCTTTCGACGGAATTCACGAACATGATCATCGCGTCCACCGGATTTTCGGCCAGCAGCCGCGTGATCACAACGAGCAATCAGTTGATCCAGGACCTGCTGAACTCGGCAAGGTGAAGTGGGTAGTCGCTGGTTGCTGGTGTGGGAGTGGTCCGAAGCAACCGCAGGCCAATCGCCGGTACGAAAAAAAACAACGCGGCGTCGCACGGAGGCGTGCCGCACGATTCCAGCCCTCGCGGCAGGTGTTTATTCTGCTGTCGCGGGGGCATTAAAAGTGAGGTTGCCGGTTGTTAGTTGCTGGTTGCTGGTGAAGGTCGGCTGATTATCCTCTGCCGCATTCACCAGCAACTAGCAACGAGTAACCAGCAACCAATTCCACCCATCGGAGGATCCGATGATCGCGCTGACTCGTTTGAATGGACAGCAATTCGTGATGAACGCGGAGAAGATCCGTTACATCGAGGCCACCCCGGACACGTTGATCTGCTCGGATACGGGCGAAAAGATGATGGTGAAGGAAACGCTGCAAGAAGTGATGCGGCGTGCCATCGACTACGCGCGGGCAATCCGCCGGCCGGTTACCGAATGAAGTCGTGGCACGGGTTTTCAACCGTGCATGGCGTGCTCGAAGCGAGGGGTCCCTGTTCTTTGACGCACCGAGCACGGGTTGGAAACCCGTGCCACGTCAATCGTTCACGCCGTTGCGTCCTGAGACGCTTCCCCTGAGGTCCGCTCGGCGGGCCACTTCGACGCTGCGCCCGCCATTCCGTCTCACTTCACGCACTCCGTTTTCCGATACTACGGATAGTGCTAACGCGCACGGCCGGGGTTACCGGACCTTGCGTTGACGGAACGGAGCATTGAAATGTCCGAGAAAGCTGAAAAGAGGCCCGAAGCCGCGCCGGCCGCGGGCGCTGCCGACAAGAAGGCCGCCAAGGGCGGCGGGTTGATGACCAAGCTGCCGGTGCTCGTAGGTGGCGTGATGATCATCGAGGCGGTGGTGCTGTTCGCGGGGTTTAAGTTCCTCGGGGGCGGCGCACCCCGTGCGGCAAGCGGCGCGGAGCTCTCCTCCGGGTCGGAAGAAAAGGGTAAGGAAGGGAAGGAAGGGGAGGCCGGGGGCGCGACAGCGCCGGTGGACAAGAAGGCGCAGGTCGAGGTTCCGGTGGTCGATTTTCGTTCGCCCAATAAGCAAAGCGGCCACACTTATCTCTACGATGTCAGCATCGTCGCGGTCACCAAGGCGCAATTCGAAGAGCAGGTGAAAAAGAAGATCACGGACCGGGGGGCCTTGATTCGGGACCGGGTTCGTACGATTATTGCGCAAAGCGATCCGGAAAAACTGGGCGGCGGGTCCGAGCCGGGCCTTGAAACGCTTCGCCGCCAGGTCAAATATCAGCTCGATGAAATCGTGGGCGAAGGGATGATCGACGAGGTGCTGGTCCCCAAGTGCATCCCGTTCCGCACGGACTTTTAGGCGCGGGCGGCACACGGCCACGGATTTTTTCGGATTCGCCAGCGCGACAGGTGGGCAGGATGCCCGCCGGCGAAATCCGTCACCAAGGATGGTGAATCATGGCAGAAGACCCCACGTCCGCCCCCGCAATCCAACCTGCCGCTCCCCCTCCCAACGCTTCGAATGAGATCCCCTCCGCAGCCGCCGTCATGGGCGCTGGTAGCGAAGGCGCGATTCTCGATTCCGCTTCGATCGACGAATTACTCAAGCAGGCAAGCTTCGAAGACCCTTCCGCGGCCGGCGGCGCGAGCGTCATCGCCCCCGAGGCCGGCGAGTTCAAACTCCCGAATTTTCAGCAGGTAATCCAGGACGCGCAGGTCTCGAGCATCGACCTCCTGCGCGACGTGGAGTTGAATGTCAAAATTGAGCTGGGCCGTTCGCGCATGCTGGTGGAAGACGTGCTGCGGCTGGCGGAGGGCTCGGTGGTCGAATTGGACAAACTGGCCGGGGACCCGGTGGACGTGTTCGTCAACGACCGCCTCGTCGCCCGCGGCGAAGTGCTGGTACTTAACGACAACTTCTGCGTGCGCGTGAATGAGATCGTCTCGGGCGCCAAGGAAGAGGGGCTGTGAAAGGGCAGGGGACAAACTTCGCCCGATGCGGGACGGTGCCGTGCGCCTTCGTCGCGGCTATTTTTCTCGCGGGCGCGGCGCTGGCCGCGCCGGGCCCTGCGACGCGAACCGCGCGTGCCGCCGACGGCGACGCCCAGGCAAATGTTCGCGCGGTCGCGCCGCCGCCGCCGATACGGTCGGAAACCGATACGCAATTGATCCGGCGAAGCGGGGGGGATCCGGCGGCCGGGGGGTCGGGGCTCAAGCCGACGGGGATGGAACTGTCGCGCGTGATCGGGGCGCTGGCGGCGGTGATCGGGCTGATCCTCGCGCTCAAATGGGGCGGAAAAAAGCTCCTCCGCACGCCGGGCGCAGGGCGGACGTCGCGCGCGGTGCAGGTGTTGGCGCGGTCGGCGGTGTCGCCCCGGCAGCAGATTCTCCTGCTGCGGGTGGGCCGGCGGGTGATCGTGGTCGGGGACAGCGGCTCGCAGATGAACGCACTTTCGGAAATCACCGACGCCGATGAAGTTGCCGCCCTCGTGGGCCAGATCCAGGACGACAAGCCCGACCTTGCTGCGCGAGCTTTCGGCGCGATGTTCCGCCGGGCGCGCAGCGGTATGGAATCGAACGACGAAGCAGAGGCGGAACACCCGCAAGACGGGACGGGCGCGTCGGTATCCGAGGCCCCGTCCGCCGAACCGGCAGACGCCGAGGAAGCGGAAGCAGCCGCGATTTCGGACACGCGTGAAGAACTGAACGGGCTGATGAAAAAAGTCCGGCTGATGTCGCGGCAGTTGCGCAACAGCTAGTTGGGTCGGCCCGTGGCTGCTGCATTCATATAGTTAGTGGCATGGGCGGCCCGCCCATGGTCACGGTACTCCGTGACGTTCGATCCGTACTCGGATCGAAGAATGCAAAATGTGGCACAACCGCCCCCGGCTGTGATTCCGCCACCGGCGGAACACGAAGACACAGCCGGGGGCGGCTGTGCCACACGAGCCGGAGTACCGGCCACTGGCGGGCCGCCCGTGCCTCGGGAAAATGCTGACGCGACGCTTAGGTACCCAAGCAAGCTTGGCGCGGCGCGAGATAAATTGTCGACGGTGTACCTGAAACCGGGCGGGCATGGATGCCCGCGGCGACGGAATTTTGCCTGGAAAGAAGGACGCGCGATGAGAATGGATGCTCTCGTCAGTCCGATGCGGCGATGGGCGTGGCTCCTGCCGATCGTGATGCTGTTATCGGTGAGCGGCCCGCTGCGTGGCGACGAAAAATCGTCGCCGACCCTGCCCACGGTGCCCACCGCACCGACTCCGCCGACTGTCTCGACGGCTGACGCCAACGACGTCGCCTCCGTTGACGGTCCGCGCGCCGATTCCGCTGGCCCGCTTTCCACTCCGATCCAGCTCCCCGACCTATCGAAGCGCGAGAACTTCTCGTCCGCGATGCAGATCATCGTGCTGCTGACGGTGCTGTCGCTGGCCCCCGCGATCCTCATCATGATGACGAGCTTCACGCGGATCATCATCGTGCTCTCGCTGCTGCGGCAGGCGCTGGGCACGCAGCAGCTTCCCCCCAACCAGATCCTCATCGGCCTTTCGCTGTTCATGACGTTTCTCGTCATGCGGCCGACCTGGGATCGCGTGAACAACGAAGCATTGCGGCCGTACCTCGATGGGAAGATGGACCAGTCGACCGCGCTCTCCAACGCGCAGCAGCCCATACGCGAATTCATGATCGGCCAGATTCACAAGGCCAACAATGAAGAGGACGTCCTGCTGTTCACCGGCTTCGCCAACGAAAAGCCCACGACCTGGGGCCAGGTGAGCACGATGTCGCTCATACCGGCGTTCATGCTCAGTGAGCTCAAGACGGCGTTCTCGCTGGGGTTTCGGGTGTACCTGCCGTTCCTCGTTATTGACATGGTGATATCGACGGTGCTGATTAGCATGGGGATGATGATGTTGCCTCCGTCACTGATCTCTTTGCCATTTAAACTTCTGTTGTTCGTTTTAGTGGACGGATGGCGCTTGATTACCATGGGCCTAATGGTTAGTTTCTCTTAGTCCGATAATTTTCCGGCTTTTTGCCCGGGCGCACCACGGATGGGGCGCGGCGGGCGAACGATGCGGGCAGCATTGGTCAGCCGGAAGCCGCCTACGCGATTCTCCTTGCGGAGGGCGGCGACACTCAGGGAAGGGTGTGGGAAAATGTCCCTCGATATTGACGGCGCAACGGAACTCATCCGCCAGACCCTCGTTTTGGCGCTGATCGTCTCCGCGCCCATGCTGGCCATCGGGCTGGTCGTCGGCATCATCGTCTCCCTCCTCCAGGC
>JAQGHP010000738.1 GCA_028288775.1 Phycisphaerales bacterium
CGTCATCGACGAGGAACAGCGCTTCGGCGTGACGCATAAAGAACGATTGAAGCAGATGCGCAAAACCGTGGACGTGCTGACCATGTCCGCCACGCCCATCCCCCGCACGCTGCACATGGGAATGGTCGGCCTGCGCGACATCAGCTCGCTGACCACCGCCCCGCAGGATCGCCGTAGTGTGGTGACGGAAGTAATGAGCTACGACCGCCAACGGGTGAAGGCGGCGATCCTCCGCGAGCTCAACCGCGACGGGCAGATCTATTTCGTACACAACCGCGTGCAGAACATTCAGGAAATCGCCGAGGAGATCCAGGTGATGGTGCCGGACGCGCGGATCCTCGTCGGGCACGGGCAAATGGGCGAGGGGGAGCTGGAAGACGTGATGCTCAAGTTCATCCGCCACGAGGCGGACATCCTCGTCTGCACGACGATCATCGAATCGGGCCTGGACATTCCCAACGCCAACACAATCGTCATCAACAACGCCGACCGCTTCGGCCTTAGCGAACTGCACCAGCTCCGCGGCCGCGTGGGAAGGTGGAAGCACCGCGCGTATTGCTACCTGCTGCTTCCCGCGGACCGGCCGGTAACACCGGTCGCCGCCAAGCGACTCAAGGCGATCGAGGAATACAGCCACCTGGGCGCGGGGTTCAAGATCGCCATGCGCGACCTGGAGCTGCGCGGCGCGGGGAACATCCTGGGCCCCGAGCAGTCGGGGCACATTGCCGCGGTCGGGTATGAGATGTATTGCCAGCTCCTGGAGGAAGCGACGCGGCAACTTAAGAACGAGCCGAAGGCCACGACGCCCGAGGCGCACGTGGACATCGGCATCAGCGCATTCCTCCCCAAGACCTACATCCCCGGCGACCGCCAGCGCATGGACGTGTATCGCCGACTCACACGATGCACGAGCCTCGACATGCTCCAGATGCTCGAGCAGGACATGAAGGACGCCTTCGGCGATCCTCCCCGGCAGGGCGTCATCCTCTTCGCCCTGACCGAGCTGCGCCTGCTCGCGCAGACCTACGGCATCACGAGCATCATCCGCAAACCGCCGGACCTGGTGCTGACCGTATCGGACGGCAACAAAGCCCAGCACGCCCTCACCGGCGCGCCCGGCACGTTGCGGGTGATCGACGAAAAGACGGTGTACCTCCGCATGCCCGCGAGCTACGTCGAACCGGAAGTCTGCCTGATGGTGCTCAAGAACCTGCTGCGCTCGGCCCACGACCGCGACGTAAACGCCGCCGCGACGCCGGCAGCCCCAGAGACCGCGGCGCAAGCGCCCCCCACGCCCAAACCCGCGCTCCCCGAGCGCGAGGCGACCAACGGCCGGCCTCAGCCCACGGCACCACCCGCAAAGGGCGACGGCCGCGCACGTTCTCAACCCCCGCAGCAAAAGCAAGCTTCTTCGAAGCCGCAGCCTGCAACGGCCGCGAAATCCGCAGCCGGCCAGTTGGAAAAGCTGGCGTCGTTGCGCGAACAAGGAGTTCTGACGGAGGAGGAGTTTGAGGCGGCGAGGAAGCGGTTGATGGCGAGCGCGTGAGGATCGGTCCGGGAATGGCAACCCTTATGGGGCAAGCGGATCTTGCACCCGCAAGTCGGCGATCCAACGGAAGTCGTCCGTGTTCCGCGTGATCAGAGTGAGATCGTGAACCAGTGCGGTCGCGGCAATAAGGGAGTCTCCGAGCGATATCCGCCTTAACTGCCGCAGGGAAACAGCCCGATCAATAACACGCTGATCAATCGGGAGAATGGTGGCTGCCGTAAAGAATTGCTCGAAAGCGTCACGCTCATGCTGGGTGAGACGATGAAAGCCCAGGACTTCAACATAACTGACGGCTGACACACTTGGCGAATTGGCACCGATGAATGCGCGGAGGGCGTCGTGAGCGGGCTGGGTGGAATATATGATGACGTTGCTATCGAGCAGCATACCCTGAGGTGTCGTCATTCTTCCCGCCCGAGCAAGTCGCGGTCTTTACGCGTGTCCTTCTGCCAGGCTGCGGGGTCGTCGATGCTCGCAACGCCGCCAAGGTCGGCGATCCTTTTCAACGCCGCCGCCATCGCTTCACCCTGCGGGGGCGCAGCGATCGTAGCAACCGGCTCCAGGACCACGATCTGAACGTGGACTGGCCGATCCTGCTGCGGCGGCTTTTCCTGCCACTCAACATGGTCGCGGGTGAGAATGGCTCGATAGACTTGCGGCATAATGGAATCTCACTAAACATTAGCATGTTCGGGTCTGCAAAACCAATGTATCCACAGTGAACTCCTCTGCGCTAGCCGCTCTTTCCCATCAGCTTCATCGCCACATTGCCTGAGCGCGCATCGGCATTCAAAATCTCAGTCGAAATCGCGGCCATCATCCTTGATGAGACAACTCGCGCGCCCACGCGGCAGGCCGCGCCGCGCACTTGCCACAGCGAACGGTACTCACGCCTCAGCCGGGACCGTTTGGCCTGGTTGGCAATGCCGTCTGAAGTGATCAGGAAATGTGCGGCAAGTTCGGCGCTGCGGAGCGCCAGTCCCATTCCCTCACCGCCGATCGGCTCAATCGCCGCGGCGGCGTTTCCCACTGGTAGCACGCCGGCCGGCCATGTGGCACGGACCGCAAACCGCGGCAGCGGGGCGGCCAGCCAGTCGCCGACGCGGCGGGCTCCGTCTAGCCTTCTCGCCAGGCCGGCATTTTCGGAGATCAGTTCCCCGAACAGGGTTTCGATGTCCCCGCCGTGGGCGCGGAGGCGGGACGCAGGGACGCTGAACGCCGCGTTCCAGCGGCCGCCTTCGATCGGAGCAAGCCCGCCGTAACATCCCCGGCAGCCGAATAGCTCGATGGCGTCGCGTGGGCCGGAGATTCCCGTCCAATGCGATTTGATCCCGAAGTCCCCGGTGTGATCGGGCGCGGGGCCGGGAAGGGCGGATTTGCCATCCGCAACAATCACGTGCGCGGGCTCGTGGGACTCGACAGTGTTGCGCTGCAGGTCGCGAACGCGTAGGCGCACGCCGGACTCCGTCGCTTCAAGCCCCTCGCACCGGGCCGGCTGCAGTACGCGCGCCCCGGCCCGCCGGGCTTCGTCCAGCAGGAACTCGTCGAACAGGGCGCGGGAAATCCCCAGCATCGGACGGGGCAGGGGGGCGGTCGCGGAGTCGCCGTTGCCGGCGTGCAGAATCGCCTTGGTCAGATTTACGGAAGATAGTGTGCGAAGTCGGTCGCCCAGGCTGATGCGGTCCAGCACTTCGATGCCCAGGGCGCTGAGGCATTCGCCGCAGACTTTATCGCGGGGGAAGCGGTGTTGTTCGAGGAGCGTGACGTCCCATCCGCGCCGAGCAAGCAGCAGTGCCGCGGTGCTCCCGGCGGGGCCGGCGCCGATGATGGTGACGTCGGGCATTTGGTTCCCTCACTTCCCCAGGCTCCTTCGCCTCGCTGACATCATAGCGCCGTCGTGCTAAAATCACGCCGGGAAAAGGAACGCAATGAACATCGACAAAGCAATGACCGGCAAAGGATGCGTCGTCGCGGCGTTTGAAGACCGCGTGGAAGCCGAGCGCGCGGTGGACGACCTGCACCATGCGGGCTTCGGGCACAACGAAATCGGGTTCGCGCTGCGGGGGGCCGACGCCGTCAGCGGCGGCACGATTACCGACGCGGTGGGTGCGAAAGACGGGATCGGCGCGGTAGAGGGCGCGGTCGCCGGGGGCGTCGTCGGGGCGCTGCTCGCGGCGGCGGTCTCGCTGCTGATACCGGGGGTCGGGCCGGTCGTGGCGGGCGGAATTATTGCCGCGGCTGCGGGCGGGGCGTTCGCCGGCGCGGCGACGGGCGGACTGCTCGGGGCACTTGCGGGGCTGGGCGTATCCGAGGAGGAGGCGCGCCACTTCGAGCGCGAATTCCGGTCGGGCAAGGCGCTCGTGGCCGTTCACGCGGCAGGGCGCGAGACGCTCGCATGCGAAATCATCCAACGCCACGGTGGACGCCTGGCGGAATTGCGGGGGGCGGCGTCGAAGAAGTGACTGCTCGGCGCGCGCATCGCAAAGGGACGAAAATTTTCAAATAATTTTTCTTCCAGGCATCCTTCGCGCCCGCGCGGCGAATATGCTTGAGTCGGGGCAT
Source organism: Phycisphaerales bacterium (assembly GCA_028288775.1). GTDB lineage: Bacteria > Planctomycetota > Phycisphaerae > Tepidisphaerales > Tepidisphaeraceae > RYN-428. The sequence goes on from JAQGHP010000738.1 coordinate 4,112, forward strand.
GGGATGAATGCAAGGAGTTTCGAAGTGGATATCGCCCTGGATGCGCCCGCCCTTACACCGCCGGTGTCGGACAAGGATCATGCCCAAGGACCGGCGGACGCGCCGTTGACGCTGGTCGAGTACGGGGACTACGAGTGCGAGTATTGCGGCTCGGCATACCCGATGGTCCGCGCGCTGCAAGAGCGGTTTGGGAACCGGTTGCGGTTCGTCTTTCGGCACTTTCCGCACGCGAGCATTCACCCGCACGCGTCGATCGCCGCCCAGGCCGCGGAGGCCGCCGCCGCGCAGGGGAAGTTCTGGCAGATGCACGAGACCCTCTTCGCCCACCAAAAGGAACTCGCCGGCACGGACCTCATCCACTACGCGCTGCGGGTCGGACTCGAGCCCTACCGCGTCGAGTCGGATCTGGCGTCACAGATCTTCGCCCGGCGGGTGAACGAGCACTACCTCAGCGGACAGCAAAGCGGGGTAAAGCGGACGCCAACGTTCTTCATCAATGGCCGGCGCTACGATGGGGAGAGGAATTTCGAAGGCCTTTCCGCCGCGTTGGAAGCGGCGCAGAAATGAGCCCCACGCCTGCGGGGGCTGCGTTGGGTCCGACATTGAATTAGTACCTTATTTGACAGTCTGCCGCCGTATTGACCAACGGTTGACTATCTTGTTTGGGGTTCTACCATTGGCCGGTGGCGAGGCGGGCGCGGCCTCGCGAACGTTTGATCCTGGGGAACCATCTGGGAAGAAGTTATTTCGATGAAATTCATTTTTTCAGTCAATCGCCTGAAGCCCGGTCGGCGGACCGCCGCGGGGCTCGGGCTGGCGTTGTCGGTCGTGGCGATGTCGGCGGGGTGCAACCGCAAGGACACTCAAGCCGCGATGGCCGGAGGCATGCCGCCGGCGCAAGTCGTCGTTGCGAACGCCGTGGCCGCGGACGTGCCGGTTTATCTCGATGAGATTGGGAAGACTACGGCGCGGGAATTGGTGACGCTTACGCCGCAGGTGGGGGGGCAGATCAAGGAGCTTCATTTCACCGATGGCGCGGAGCTCAAGCAGGGACAGTTGCTGTTCACGATTGACCCGCGGCCGTTTGACGCGGCGCTGCATCAGGCCCAGGCGATGTTGGCAAAAGACAAGGCCGCCGCTGAAAACGCGACGGCCTTCGCCAAGCGGCAGGAGAGGGTCTACAAGGAACAATCGATCTCCGCTCAGGATTACGACCAGGCCCGCTTCACGGCGGAGGCCGCGGCGGCGACCGTGAAGGCCGACGAGGCCGCGATCGAAACCGCGCAGCTCAACCTCGAATATTGCTCGATCAAATCCCCCATCATCGGCCGCGCCGGCCAGCGTTTGGTCGATCCGGGAAACGTGGTCACGGCCAACTCAACAGCGCTCCTGGTAATTCAGCGGCTGGACCCGGTTTACGTTGATTTCACCGTTAACGAACGTGACCTCGCCGCCGTGCGGGAGAACATGGCCAGGGGGACGCTCACGACGCTGGTAAAGCTGCCGACGGAAACCATCGAAGGGCGCGCCGGAGACCTGACGTTCCTCGACAACGCGGTGCAAGACGCCAGCGGCGCGATCAAGCTCCGGGCGACAATCAAGAACGACGATCGGCGATTTTGGCCGGGGCAATTCGTGAACGTACGGCTGCTTCTGCAGATCAAGAAAGACGCGGTGCTGGTCCCCAACGCCGCGATCCAATTGGGGCAGAAGGGGAATTTCGTGTACGTGGTGAAGGGCGACGACACAGCCGCCCTGGCCCCGGTGACGTTGGGGCAGAGCCAGGGGGACAAAATCGTAGTCGACGGCGTAAACGCGGGCGACCGCGTGATCGTCGATGGGCAGATCCTGGTGTTCCCCGGAGGCAAGGTGCATGTGGTTCCCCCGCCCGTTGTGAGCGGCGCTGGCTCCACAACGCAAGTTGCCTCTGATGAAGGGGGGAAGAAGTAGTGAACCTCTCCGAACCCTTCATCCGCCGGCCGGTGATGACCATGCTCCTCACCGTCACGGTCATCGCCTTCGGCCTCTTCGCGTACAAGAAGCTGCCGGTGAGCGATCTGCCCACGGTCGATTATCCGGTCATCCAGGTGCAGGTGGCGTACCCAGGCGCAAGCCCGCAGACGATGGCGGCGAACGTCGCCACGCCGCTTGAGCGGCAGTTCATGCAGATCCCCGGCATCGACGTCATCACGTCCAAGAGCAGCCAGGGGAACGCCAGCTTCGTCCTGCAGTTCACGCTGAACAAGAGCATCGACGCGGCAGCGACGGACGTTCAGGCCGCCATCACGCAGGCGCAGGGCAATTTGCCCGTCGATCTTCCCTCGCCGCCCACGTTCACCAAGACCAACCCCAACGACCAGCCGATCATGTACATCGCGCTGACGAGCAATTCGGCAACGCAGGGGTCCGTCTACGATTTTGCGAACACGCAGGTCGGGCAGCGGATCAGCATCGTCGAGGGTGTCAGCCGCGTGCAGGTGTACGGGACGAAGTCGGCGATCCGCATCAAGGCCGACCCGTCGAAGATGGCGATCCGCAAAATTTCGCTAGATGACCTGGTGGGTGCGGTGCAGGCGAACACCAGCTACGTCGGCGCCGGCCAGATGGACAGCGCGGACAAGACGGTGCTGCTGCAGCCCAAGGGTCAGCTCGAAACCGCCGAGCAGTACAACAATCTGATCATCAACAACCCGGCACGCGATGGCGCGCCGGTTTATCTGAAGGACGTGGCCCAGGCGTTTGAATCCGTCCAGGACGAGCGCATCAACATGCGCTTCTGGGCCCGCGGCCACGAGACCCCGTCGGCGACGGTGGTGGTCGCGGTGTTCCGTCAGGCGGGCGCGAACGCGGTGGACGTTTCCAAGTCGGTGCGCGACCTGCTTCCCGTGATCAATGCGGAGCTGCCCCCTTCGATCCTCATTACGCCCATCTACGACCGCTCGGTCAGCATCGTGCATAGCGTGACCGACGTGCAGGCGACGCTATACATCGCGTTCGTGCTGGTGGTGCTGGTGATCTTCGCGTTCCTGGGCCGGGCGCGCGATACGCTGATCCCGGCGGTGGCGCTGCCGCTGTCGCTGCTCATCACCTTCTTGGTGATGTGGATGCTGGACTATAGCCTCGACAATTTATCGCTGATGGCGCTGACGCTGGCGATCGGGTTCCTGGTGGACGACGCGATCGTGTTCCTGGAGAACACGGTCCGCCGCATGGAGGAGGGGGAGAGCGCGTTTGAGGCCACGTTCCACAGCGCGCGGGAAATCAGCTTTACGATCCTTGCGATGACGATCTCGCTGGCGGCGGTGTTCCTGCCGCTGGTGCTCATGCCCGGCTTGATCGGCCGCATTTTCCGCGAATTTTCGATAACGATCATCGTGTCGATCTTCGCCAGCGGCATCGTCTCACTGACCTTAACGCCGATGATGTGCTCGCGCTTCCTGGGTGATCGCGGGCCGGGATCGAAGAAGACGGTTGTCGAACGGTTCAGCCTCGCGATCGAACGCCGCGTGCTCGACGTGTACGGACGCTCGCTGAGTTTTTTCCTGCGCTGGCGATTCATTTCAATAATCGTTTGGGTGCTTTGCCTCTATGGCACTTACAAGATGTTCGTGGCGATTCCGAAGACGTTTCTGCCGCTGGGCGACAGCGGATTTATCTGGGGCGTGTTGATCGGCGACACCGGTGCGTCGCCGCAGCGGATGCGCACGTACCAGGACCAGGCCGACCCGATACTCAAGTCGAACCCGGCCGTCGGCGCGACGTTCACGATGACCGGGTTTGGTCAGTTCCTTCCGTCCAACATGGGCCTGGCCCTCGCGTTCCTCGAAGACCGCGACAAGCGGGAAGGCATCCAGCAAGTCAATGGCGAGCTGTCCGGGAAGCTCTTTACGATCCCCGGCGTGGTGCCCGGGCTGCGCGCCCAGCCGGCCCTTCAGATCAGCACCGGCGCGGCCGCCACGAGCCAGGGGCAGTTTTCCTACTCGATCTCCGGCGTCAACGCCGCCGAGGTGTACGAGTCGGGCGCCAAGTTGTTGGCGAAGTTCAACCAGTTCGACGGGTTCGCACCGCCGCTCACGTCCGACTACTACATGTTCTTCGACAAGATGCCGAACCTCGACATCGAAATCCTGCGCGACCAGGCGAAGACCTACGGCGTTTCCGTCGGGAAAATTGAATCACTGCTCCGCAGCGGCTACTCGCAGAACTACGCCTACCTCATCAAAAAGCCCACCGACCAATTCCAGGTCATCGTCGAGATCGACGACAAGGACCGCGCGAACCCGTACGACCTGTCCAAGCTCTATGTGCGCTCCGACGACGGCCTGCGGCTCATTCCGCTTGACGCGATGGTGAAGTGGCATCAGTCCGTCGGCCCGCAGTCGGTGAACCACCTCAACCAGTTCACCAGCGTCACCTACTTCTTCAACCTCAAGCCCGGCGTTGCCCTGGGCGATGCGACCGATTACATCCAGAAAGCCGCCAAGGAGACGCTCCCCATCACCATCCGCGGCGACCTCCAGGGCGAGGCGCTGGAATTTCAAAAAACCGTCAAGAGCCTGAGCATCCTCATGCTCGTGGCGGTGTTCGTGATGTACGTGGTGCTGGGCATCCTCTATGAAAGCTACCTGCACCCGATCACGGTGCTTTCATCGCTTCCAGTGGCTCTGGTCGGCGGGCTTGCGACGCTCCTGCTCTTCCACGAGCAGGCTTCGCTCTACGCCTACATCGGCATGTTCATGCTGATGGGCATCGTGAAGAAAAACG
>JAQGHP010000740.1 GCA_028288775.1 Phycisphaerales bacterium
CGCCACAAAACCCGCCGGGCAGTGGAACCATATCCGCCTGCTGCTCACTCCCGAAAAGTGCGAGCACGACATGAACGGCGTCAAATATTTCGAGTACGTCTTGGGTAGTGATGATTACAAGGAACGCGTCGCCAGGAGCAAGTTCGGAGGCATGAAGGACTTCGCCAAGTCCGACATCGGCTACCTCGCGCTCCAGGGCGACCACGGCCAAGTCTCCTTCCGCAACATCAAAATCCGGCCGATCGAGCAGAAGAAATAGGCCTTTGCAAACGAAGAAAATTGAACGCAGAGACGCAGAGGCGCAGAGGTAGGAAAGAGAAGACCGGTCGATGCGGTCTTCCACACTCGAAAATTTCGTCCTTCGAAAATCATGTAGGGTGGGCGTACTCGCCCACCGTCGCAATTGCGCTGATATGACGACGAGCACGGTGGGCGGGTACGCCCACCCCACGTGGACCGTTTGCGTGAAAATTCCAGGCCGAGTCTACGACCAAACCATGAATCCCCTCGGCGTTTTCCTCTGCGTCTTGGCGTCTCTGCGTTCAATTCGCCTAAGTTCAGCCACACAATCCCGGAGCAACATGAGAGCCCCCGCAATGACCGCACTCGCTATTTCCCTACTGTGCCTCGCAATCGCGATGCTTTTCGCCGCCCCCGCGTCCGCGGCGGAAACCTCGCCGACTAAGGTCGCGCTCGTCGGGTGTGCCCACATTCATTCGCCGGACTTCGTCAACCGCCTAAAGCAGCGGAAGGACGTGAAGGTCGTCGCGGTCTGGGACCATGACGCCGAGCGGGCCAAGCGCAACGCGCAGGAGCTGGGGGCTCCCGTCGTCGAAGATTTGAACCAGATCTGGGCGGACAAGCGGATCAAGGCGGTCATCATCTGCTCCGAGACGATTCGGCATCTTGAGCTGGTTACCGCAGCCGCCAACGCCAAGAAGCAAATTTACGCGGAAAAGCCCATCGGCGTGGGCGCGAAAGATGCCTACGTCATGGCCAAAGCCATCGCCGACAACGGCGTTCTATTCCAGACCGGCTATTTCATGCGCGGCGACCCCAAGCTCCAGTTCCTCAAGGAGCAGGTAGCCGCGGGGGCCTTCGGAAAGATCACCCGCATCCGCGGCTGCACCGCGCACGAAGGCGCGCTGGGCGGCTGGTTCGATAAGGACTGGCGCTGGATGGCCGACCCCAAACGCTCGGGCGTCGGCGCGTACGGCGACCTGGGCACTCATTCCCTCGACCTCATGCTCTGGCTCATCGACCAACCCGTCACCCGCGTCACCGCGGCCACGTCCATGGGCACCGCGCGCTACGAAAATTGTGACGAATTGGGTGAGGGAATCCTGCTGTTCCAGGGCGGCACGATTGGCACGCTCGCCGCGGGTTGGGACGACGTCTCCAACCCCGTATCTCTGGAGATCGCCGGGACCGAAGGCCACGCCACGATCATGAACGGCCAGCTCTATTTCCAGAGTAAAAAGGTCGAAGGCGCCGACGGCAAACACCCCTGGACCAAGCTTCCCGCCGGCCAGTCGCATCCTTTCGAACGCTTCCTCGACGCCCTCACGGGCAAGCCCGAAGTCGCCCTCATCACCGCCCAGGAAGCGGCGTATCGCAGCGCAGTCATGGACGCGTTGTACGAAGGCGCCAAGGGCCAGAAGTGGGCGGAAGTGCAACAGCCGGCTGGGAAGTGATGATTCGAAGTCAATGACGGTCCATGGTGCCGCCGGGAAGCGGTGCTTGATGGTTCCGGCGGATATCTTCAATTCCCTCCGCCGATGCTCCGGGAGAAGGAACTTGTGCGCAGACGCAAAGAGCGGGAAAACCGCCGTACGGCTCTCCCGCTCTCTGCCTTTGTACTCGATGAAATGCTACCGCAGGATTTCCGGCTTCACGATGCCGCTGGCTTCGTAGTCGATGGCGATCTTGTCCTGCAGGATCTCCTGGATGACCACTTCCAGGTCGGTCATGTGGCCGCGATCGACCAGCGGGCGCGCGCCGTCCATGAGTTCCAGCATGCGCTTCTGGATCAGGGCGGTCAGCTTAAAACGGCCGCCGACCTTGTGTACGATTTCGTCGCTCTTGAGTGCTTCAATCATATTGGTTCTAAATGCCTCCCGGGGACTTTTTCTGTCGGACCAGATTGGCGATCTCCGCGACCGCCCGGTCGATGTCGTCGTTAATCACCATGTCGTCAAAGGCCCGGCTGCCTTTGGCCATCCATATTTCGCGCTTCGCTCCGCGGAACCGCTTCTCGATCGCATCATCCGTGTCGCGGCCGCGGTCGCGCAGGCGCGTGAGTAGTGTCGCTTCGTCCGGCGGCATGATGAAGATCATCAGGGCGTTCGGGTACTGGAACCTTACCTGCAGCGCGCCCTGCACGTCGATCTCCAGCAGCACGTCCTGCCCGCTCGCCAGGTAGTCGAGCGTCGGGTGCTTGGGCGTGCCGTAATACTCGTCGAAGACCTTCGCGTACTCCAAAAATTCGCCGTGCTCGAGCCGCCTGAAGAAAACGTCCTGATCCACGTGCTCGTACGTCTTGCCCTCGTCCTCCTTAGGCAGGCGGGCGCGGGTCGTGGTGCTGATGATATACATCAGGTGCATCTTCTCGGCGAGGCGGCGCGAAATCGTGCTCTTGCCGACCCCGCTGGGGCCGACGAGGACGATGAGCGTTCCGGGTGCTTTCGCGTTATTCGCCATAATTCCACTTGGTGGGGCAGACATTCTTGTCTGCCCCACCAGAAATCACTTCTTACTCGACGTTCTGCACCTGTTCCTTCAACCGGTCAATCGCGCCTTTGATCTCCACGATATGCCGGGCGATCGGCGCGTCGTTAGCCTTGCTGCCGATCGTGTTGGCCTCGCGGAGCATTTCCTGGGCGATGAAATCGAGCTTGCGACCGGCGTGTTCTCCCGTGCGGCACGACTGCTCGAAGGCGTCCAGGTGGCTGGTCAGCCGCTGAATTTCCTCGGCGATGTCCGCCCGCTCGGCGAACACGGCGACTTCCTTTACCACGTCCGCCTCGTTCACCTTCAGCTCGGCGCTGGCCAAAAGCTGGCTGATCCGCAGCGACAGGCGGCGATGGTAATCCTCCACCACCATCGGGGCGCGCTTGGAAATTTCCTTGAGGTTCTCGGCAATCAGCCGCACGTGACGGAGCAGCTCGGTAAAGAGGTTTTCGCCCTCCCGCCGGCGCATCGCGTCGAGCTTGTCGATCGCCTTGACCGCCAGCTCGCGGATCACCGGCCCATGCCGCTGGATCTCGTCGCCTTCGTCGCGCGGTTCCTGGCATACGCCGGGCAATTGCACGAGGCTCGCCAGGTCGATCGTGACGTATTTCTCCAGCCCTTTGATCGTCTGCAACTGCTCGACGTACGACTTGAGCGCCTGCGTATTGATATGGTACGCGGCCTCCGCGCTGTCCATCCGCATCTTGAGGATGAAGGTGATCGACCCGCGCCCAAGCTTCTCGCGGAGGATGCTTTCGATCTCCGGCTCCAGCCCGCTGACGGCGTCGGGGAGCTTGATGATCGGCTTGAAGAAGCGGTTGTTGAGCGAGCGGATTTCGACGGCGTAGTGCGTGCCGCCGCGTTCTGCGGTGGCGTCGCCGAAGCCGGTCATGCTTACGATCATGCGGTTCCCAACGGGGCGGGTGAAACGTTCAATACCTCAGGCAATCCGGCGGCCGGTCTCGGCCGGCGCGACAAAGGCGGATCTCTGCGGATTGTTCTTTTTATCCAGATCGTCCTTCGCCTGCCGGGCGTTGGAGAGCCAGTTCAGGCAGATCGCCAGGAGAACGAAGACGCCGAAGACAATGCTGGTAGCCCAGGTGAGCACGTCGCCGGTCTTGGTGCCAAAGGGCGTATGCCCGCCGCCGCCACCGAAGGCACTGGCCAGCCCGCCGCCCCGGCCCTTCTGAATCAGCACGAGCATAATCATGATGAAGCAGATGAAGATGAACAGGGACATCGTAATCCAGAAGAGGACGTTCATATCGCTCCAGTTGCTGGTTGCTGGTTGCTGGTTGCTGGAAAATGCCGGTCTTTACCAGCAACCAGCAACTAGTAACCAGCAACCGCTATTTCGCTGCATTCACGATTGCCAAAAAGCTTTCCGCCTTCAAAGCGGCGCCACCAATGAGTCCGCCGTCAACATCAGGCTGATCGAGCAGGCCCTTGGCGTTTTCGGGCTTCATGCTGCCGCCGTACTGAATCCTTACGCGGCCGGCAAAATCCGGGTTCCACATTTTGCCCAGCGTCTGGCGGATGAACGCGTGTACTTCCTGCGCCTGGGCATCGGTGGCGTTGCGGCCGGTGCCGATGGCCCAGACCGGCTCGTACGCAATCACCAGCCGGGCCGGGTCGGCAATCGATTGCGGGTTGAGCTCCTTGAGCTGGGCTTCGACAACGGCAAGGGTCTTGTTACCGTCGCGTTCGTCGAGCTTTTCACCCACGCAATGGACGAGGATCAAGCCGCCATTATAGACCGCCGCGGCCTTCTTTCCCACCAGTTCCGGCGATTCGTGCAGCACGTGCCGCCGTTCGCTGTGCCCGGTGAGGACAAATTTCACGCCCACGTCCTTGAGCATGTCCACCGAGATTTCGCCGGTGAACGCGCCGCTCTTCTCGTAGAACGCGTCCTGCGCCCCGAGCAATACGGGCGAGCCCGCCAACGCCTGCGCGACCGCGTCGAGATAAACGAACGGCGGCGCGACGCCGACCTCAACCCCACTCCTGGGGCTGCCCTGCGCAACGGCTTTGGCCAATTCAATGGCCGATGCCTTGAGGGTGTTCATCTTCCAGTTGCCGGCGATAAATGGGATACGGGGCATAGGGGGAGTTTAATGGTTTAAGAGGTTCAAGGGTTCAAGGGTTCACGGCAGAGACGGAGCAATTCAAAATTCCGTTTTGGTTCTTCTTCTCCGCGCTCTCTGTGTCTCCGCGACGAAGAATTCTTCGTGTTTAGGCACTTGCGCCGGCTGGCACGGCGGCTTCTGCGAATTCCTTCTTCGTCACTGCCGCGATCTGCCGGAGCTGGACCATTAGCTCTTGGAACGTCTCCGGCAGCAGCGCCTGCGGGCCGTCGCACTGGGCCTCCGCGGGGTTGTAGTGCACTTCCACGATCACGCCGTGCGCGCCCGCCGCCATCCCCGCCAGGGCCAGCGCGCCCACCCAATCCCGCTTGCCCGCCGCGTGGCTGGGGTCGACGATCATCGGCAGGTGCGACCATTGCCGGGCGACCGGAATCGAGCTGATGTCCATCGAATAACGAATCGAGTCTTCGAACGTCTTGATCCCGCGCTCGCAGAGCAGGACTCCTCGATTGCCTTGGCTCAGCACGTACTCCGCCGACATCAGCCATTCTTTCACGCTGGCCGACAGCCCGCGCTTCAGCAGCACCGGCTTGCGGGTCTTGCCCACTTCGCGGAGCAGATCGAAGTTCTGCATGTTCCGCGCGCCGATCTGGAAGCAGTCAACATATTTTTCCATCTGCTCGACCTGCCGGGTGTCCATCACCTCGACGCAGATCGGCATGCCCAATTCGTCGCCGCACGCCCGCATCCACTGGAGGGCCTGAATGCCCA
>JAQGHP010000768.1 GCA_028288775.1 Phycisphaerales bacterium
TTCAGACGCACGCTCCGGGTTTCCGTGAACTGCCTGGCCGCCTGAGAAATGGCGGCCGCAAGGCCCGAGGTGGGATCGCGCGATCGTCGGAGCCCGGCGATCGACTGCCGGGCCTCGCGCAGGCACGTGCCGGCGTCGCGGATGATCTCCTCAAGGGTGCCTCGCTCCTGCGAATCGGGCAGCCGGGAGGACAGCGCCTGCATTTCCATCGTCACGCCCGAGAACCCCTGCATGAGCGTGTCATGCAGTTCGCGGGCGATGCGGCTGCGCTCGGCGACAATCGCGTGTAGGTGCTCCCTGATCCGGCGGACCCGCGCGCGGTACCCGAGCCAGACGGCCCCGGCCAAAAGCACGCCGCAGAGCGGGAAAAACCATCGCCGCTGGTATAGGTACGGTGCGAGCGTGAAAGCGACGGGGGCCTCGCTCTCGATCCAGGGTTCGTCGAATTTCTGCGCCGACACGCGGAAGCGATAGTTTCCCGGCCCGAGGTTGTTGTAAAACGCCTCGCGCCGCGCTCCTGCCTGCACCCAATCCTTGTCGAACCCTTCGAGCTGATAGCGGTACGCCACGCGGTTGGGTGCGAGCAAGGTCAGCGCCGCATAATGGAACTCCAGGTTGGTGTTCCCGGGCGGAAGGCTTTGCAAAAGTCCGGGGCGTTCGCTCCTGCCGTTCACGATTACTTCGTCGATCAGGACGGGCGTCGACGGTCCGCCGCGCTGGAGGCGGCTCGGGTCGAGGACGATGACGCCCCGCGTGGTGGAGAACCAGATGCGGCCGTCGCGCATGCGCCGCGCCGCGGGCTGCACGCCCGGCTTGCATTCGATCGTCCGCTGGGCGTCGGTGGGGCTGAAGGGTGTACTGGTGAAGGTTTTGATTTCCCGGGTGGCGAACTTGCGCAACTGGGCGCGCGGCACGTAGAAGATTCCCTTGCTGCAGGCCATCCAGAGACGGTCCTGGTCGTCGCCGACGATGCCGTAGATCTCGTCGTCAAAGAGCCCATCGCGCATGGAGAAGTTGAAGGTCGCGGCCCCGTCGAGCAGGTGCAACCCGCCTCCCGCCGTGCCGATCCAGAGCAATCCGTCCTTGTCTTCGAAGAAGGCGTCAATGTTTGCTGAAGAGCGGGGGTCGGGCGTGTATTGCTTGAACTTGCCGTCGACATACGCGTACAGCCCGCCGCCTTCGACCGCCGCCAGCACCCCCAGGGTGCTGTGGTCCACGAGTGCGATCGCCGGCCCGCGAAGTGGCGGGGGAGGATTGTCGGGCGTGACGAACCGGCCGTCGCGAAGGGCCGCGATCCCCTGCGTCGTGCCGGCCCAGAGCGTGCCGTTCTTGTCGCGCACGAGGCAGTGGATTGCGTCCGAGGGAAGGCCTTGAGCGGTGGTGTAGGTCTCGAGCACGCGGCCGTTGCGCATGCGGGCGAGCCCCGAGTCTGTGCCAACCCAGAGGCCGCCCTCTCCGTCGTCGCATAGCGCGCGGATCGTTGCGCCGGCAAGTCCTTCCTTGGTCGTCAGCGCGGAAATCCGCCGGCCGTCGAAGCGGCCCAGGCCCGCGCCCAGTGTGCCGATCCAGATCGTCCCTTCGCTGTCCTGCAATATGGGGCCGGTGTCGTTGCTCGGGAGTCCTTCGTTGGCCGTGAAGGGAATGAGCCGCCCGTCGAAAAATTGGTTGAGACCAAGCTTGGTCCCCACCCACAGGCTCCCTTCGCGGTCTTCGCAAAGGGTGTAGACGGTGCTTTGCGAAAGGCCGTTGCGCTGACGGAAATTTTCGATCTCTTCGTTGCGCACGCGACTGAAACCATCGCGGGTGCCCACCCACAGCGTGTTCCCCTGGCCGTTGGCCAGACAAAGCACGGCGTCGTCGGCGAGGCCCTCCGCCGCGGTCCAGCGTTTTTCTACGCCGTCCTTCAGGCGCACGAGGCCGCTGCTCGTGCCGACCCAAATGGAGCCGTCCTCGGAAGTGGCCAGATCATTGACGACCGCACCCGGCGGAACGGAGGCCAGTTGGTGCGTGGTAAAGGAGACGCCGTCCCAGACGCTCAATTGCGCGCCGTCGCCGCCTATCCATAGCGAGCCATTCGTGCCCTCGCAGACGGCCCGCACCGCGCTCATGGCAAGACCTTGTTCCTTGCGATAGACGGTGAAATGTTCCTGGGAGAATCGGGCCAGCCCGTTGGCCGTGCCGATCCAGAGGTCGCCGTGCCGGTCGGTCCGGAGATAGTGAATGTGTTCGGAAGGCAGCCCGTCGGCGATGCCGTAGCGCCTGCCCGTCCCGTTTTGCAGGCGGATAAGCCCCGCGCCGTCCGTGGCGATCCAGAGGCTGTGTCCGGCGTCTTCGACGAGGTCTTCGACCCAAATGTTCTCCAGGGAGACGCCGGCGACCTCGCGAATCGAAGTGAATCGGATCCCGTCGAATCGTACGAGCCCCGTCTGCGTCCCCAACCAGAGATAGCCGTCCTGCGTCTGCCAGACCGCGAATACGGTGGCGTGCGGCAGGCCCTGCGCCACCTGCCAGATTCGATGCACCGCCTGGGTGAGCGCGCGATTGGGATCGAGCGCGCGTGCCTTCTCCGTTGCGAGCAGGATCGCGCTAAGCGCCGCGGCGAGCAACAGTGCTCCCTGCCGCAGGCCCAAGCCCGAAATGCGCTTTCGACAGCACCGCCCTTGATGATTAAAATGGAAATTCATGTCGCGCCCTATCCGGCACATCTTCCACGCGCGCAGGGCCTTTGCCTAGCCCCAGCATGCGGATTGCAAGGGTGATAATTCTGAATCTTTCTGCCGTGTGCCGAATGGCATACGCAGGATTGGCCGGTCCGCAGTCGCTGTAGAAATCAAATTCGCGGATCGTAAGATTGTTGCATGGGGGCCGGTGAAACACGACGCGGACGGAACAGGATTGGCCCGAGCGCATTGTGATAAAACGGTATACCGGCCCTCGCCGGCGCGCCATTTCTGTGTCTAGTTTGAAGTATGGCATTTGAAACTCTCCAATCGAGCCGGCCGCTGCCGGTCATGCCCGTGGACGGCCCGCCCTCCGACAACGGCCACCCGCCGGGGAAGTCGTTCCTCTGGCTCTGGCTGCTCATGGGCTGCGTTGCGGTGGGCCTGCTCGTGTACTTCGTGGTCCTTCCCCGATTCCTCAAGGCAGGGGCTGCCGCGATCGCGGCAGCAGGGCAGGGGGCGCGGGCGATTCCGGTCGTCACCGCGGTTTCGCGCCAAGGGGACATGGACCTGTATTTGAATGGCCTGGGCTCGGTGACGGCTCTGAATACCGTCACCATCCACTCGCGCGTGGATGGCGAGCTCGTGAAGGTCGCCTACTCTGAAGGTCAGGTGGTGAAGGAAGGCCAACTCCTCGCCCAGATCGATCCCCGTCCGTACCAGGCTCAGCTTGCCCAGGCACAAGGGCAGCTCCTCAAGGACCAGGCCAGCCTCCAAAATGCACAAACCGATTTGAAGCGATACAAGGATCTTTATGCCCAGGGCGTATCGGTCACACAGCAGCAGGTCGATACCCAGCAGGCCCTTGTTACACAGAACCAGGGAGCCGTGAAAACGGATGAAGGTCAGGTCGCCAATGCGACTTTACAGGTTGGCTACTGCAACATCGCCGCCCCCCTTGCCGGGCGCATCGGGCTGCGGCTGGTCGATCAAGGCAACCTCGTACACGCCAGCGACCCCAACGGCCTCCTGGTCATCACCCAGCTTCAGCCCATCTCCGTGGTCTTCACCATTCCGCAGGACAGCATTTCCCGGGTGCAGAACAAATTAGCCGCCGGGAACGGCCTGGTGGTCGACGCGTATGACACGGATTTGAAGAAAAAGCTGGCGACGGGCAAGCTCGTGGCCATCGACAACCAGGTTGACCAGAACACCCTCACCGTGCGAATGAAGGCGCAGTTTCCGAACGATAATTACGCGCTGTTCCCCAATGAATTTGTCAACGCCCGGCTGCTGGTGGACACACTGCACGATGCGGTCATCGTCCCCGCCGCCGCGGTGCAGCGCGGGCCGGACGCCAATTTCGTGTACGTCGTGAAGGCGGATCAAACCGTCGAGATGAAGAACGTCGTCACCGGGCCCGCGGAGGCCGACGACATCGTCATCAGGTCCGGCCTTGCCCCCGGCGAGGTCGTCGTGACCGACGGCGTCGACAAGCTCCAGCAGGGCGCGAAAGTCACCACCCGCGCGCAGAAGCCCAACGGCAACGGGGCCACAACCCGGCCGGCTGGAGCCGGCGCCACAACCCAGCCAGGCAAGGGCCGGCGATCGCGCAACTACAGCGGAGGCGAGGCCGCGACCGTGGATGCGGGCAACGCCACCACGCGTCCGAGCCCGGGCCCGAACACCCAGCCCGGCGGGGGGGCGCAATGAGCCCGTCACGGCCGTTCATCCTGCGGCCGGTCGCGACGGTGCTGCTGATGGTCGCGATTCTGCTCGCCGGCGCAGTCGCTTACAAGCAGCTCCCGGTCTCCGCGCTGCCGCAGGTTGATTACCCCACCATTCAGGTCGTCACGTTCTACCCCGGCGCGAGCCCGGACGTGATGGCCTCGTCCGTCACCGCGCCGCTCGAAAAGCAATTCGGCCAGGTGCCCGGACTCAATCAGATGACCTCGACCAGCTCGGACGGCTGCTCGGTCATCACCCTCCAGTTCGCGCTGGAGCTGAACATCGACGTCGCCGAGCAGGAAGTGCAGGCTGCCATCAATGCCTCCTCCACCTACCTGCCCAAGGATCTGCCCAACCCGCCCATCTATAGCAAGACCAATCCCGCGGATGCGCCGATCCTCACGCTGGCCATGACCTCGCAGACGCTTCCGCTGTCGAAGGTCGAAGACCTCGCCGACACGCGGCTGGCGCAGAAGATCTCGCAGCTTCCCGGCGTCGGCCTCGTGAGCATCAGCGGCGGACAAAAGCCCGCGGTCCGCATCCAGGCCAACCCCACCGCCCTCTCCTCCCTGGGCGTCAATCTCGACGACCTTCGCAATACGATCGCACAGGCCAACGTCAATCAGGCCAAGGGCAGCTTCGACGGCCCGCGGCAGGCGTACATCATCGGAGCAAACGATCAGCTCCTCACCAGCGAGCAGTATCGGCCGCTGGTGATCAAGTCGCTGGGCGACCGCAACGTGAAGCTCTCCGACGTGGCCACGGTAACTGACGGCGCGGAGAACGCCCGCCTGGCCGCGTGGATGAACGAAGCGCCTGCCGTCATCGTCAACATCCAGCGTCAGCCGGGCGCAAACATCATCGACGTCGTGGACCGCGTGAAGAAGCTGCTCCCTCAGCTTAAGACGTCGCTGCCCTCATCCGTCGCCGTGGCGGTGCTTACCGATCGCACGACCACCATCCGCGCCAGCGTCGAGGACGTGCAGTGGGAACTGCTCCTAACGGTTGCGCTGGTGGTGATGGTGATCTTCCTTTTCCTGCGGAACCTCGCCGCAACCATCATCCCGAGCGTCGCGGTGCCGCTGTCGCTCGTGGGCACGTTCGGCGTCATGTACCTTCTGGGGTACAGCCTCAACAACCTTACGCTCATGGCGCTGACGATCTCGACCGGCTTCGTCGTCGATGACGCCATCGTGATGATCGAGAACATCTCGCGGTTCATCGAGCAGGGCGATTCGCCGATGGCCGCGGCCCTCAAGGGCTCGGAGCAAATCGGCTTCACCATCATCTCGCTGAGCGTCTCGCTGATCGCGGTGCTCATCCCGCTGCTGTTCATGGGCGACATCGTCGGCCGCCTGTTCCGCGAGTTCGCGGTGACGCTGAGCGTGACAATCGTCGTCTCCGCGATCGTGTCGCTGACTCTCACGCCCATGATGGCCGCCCGGCTCCTGCGGCACCGGCCGGACGCGCAGCAGGGCCGCCTCTTCCGCGCTTCGGAGCGTGCGTTCCAGGGGATGATCGCGTTCTACGGGAGGACGCTCACGTTCGTTCTCCGCCACCGGATCGCGACGCTTTTCGTCGCGGTTGCCACGCTCGTCGCGACGACGCTGCTCTATTTCGTCGTACCGAAAGGCTTCTTCCCGGTGCAGGACACGGGCGTGATTCTGGGCGTGACCGAAGCGCCGCAGAGCATCTCGTTTCCCGCCATGGCCACGCGGCAGCAGGCGCTGGCCTCGGCAATCCTGAAGGACAAGGCCGTCGAAAGCCTGTCGTCGTTCATCGGCGTGGACGGGACGAACACCACCATGAACAGCGGCCGCATCCAGATCAACTTAAAGCCGCTCGCGGACCGGAAGATCAGCGCATCTGACGTAATCCGCCGATTGCAACCGCAGTTGGAAAGCGTCGAGGGCATCACGCTCTACATGCAGCCGGTGCAGGATTTGACGGTCGAAGACCGCGTCAGCCGCACGCAATTCCAATACAGCCTCGAGGACCCCGACCCGAAGGAACTGAGCGTGTGGGTCCCCAAGCTGGTGGAGAAACTCAAGGATCTGCCCGAGCTGCGCGACGTCGCGAGCGACCAGCAGAACCTGGGGTTGCAGACCACGCTCGTGATTGACCGCGACACCGCCTCGCGGCTGGGCATCACGCTGCAGATGATCGACGACACACTGTACGATGCCTTCGGCCAGCGGCAGGTCTCGACGATGTACACGCAGCTCAACCAGTACCACGTGGTGCTGGAGGTGCCGCCCGAGTTTCGCAACAAGCCGCAGGACCTGGACCACATCTACGTTCGCTCGGGCGTCATGGTCGCGCCCCCCGCAACGCCTACCGGCGTTGCCTCATCGTCGTCCGGCGGCGCGGCCTCCGCCGGCTCCGGGGGCACTCCGCCGGCCGTGTCAGCCGGGGCGGTGCCGCTGAGCGCGTTCTGCCATTTCCAGGATTCGACGACGCCCTTGGCCGTGAACCACCAGGGGCAGTTCCCCGCGGTCACGATCTCCTTCAATCTCGCGCCAAACGCTTCGCTAGGCGAGGCCGTGAACGCCATCAACAAGACCAAGGCGGATCTCGGGCTGCCCGCGAGCATCGACGCCGGGTTCCAGGGCACCGCCGAGGCGTTCCGCGCCTCGCTCACCAATGAGCCGCTATTGATCCTGGCGGCGCTGGTGGTGGTCTACATCGTGCTGGGCGTGCTGTACGAGAGCTACATCCATCCGATCACGATCCTCTCCACGCTTCCCTCCGCGGGCGTGGGGGCGCTGCTGGCGCTGCTGATCTGTCGGCAGGAATTGAGCGTCATCGCGCTCATCGGCATCATCCTGCTGATCGGCATCGTGAAGAAGAACGGGATCATGATGATCGACTTCGCGCTGGAGGCCGAGCGCAAGGAAGGCAAGCCGCCTGAGCAGGCCATCTATGAGGCTTGCCTGCTGCGCTTCCGCCCGATCCTGATGACGACGATGGCCGCTCTGCTGGGCGGCGTGCCGCTGGCGTTCGGCACGGGCGTGGGCTCGGAGCTGCGCCGCCCGCTGGGCATCACGATGATCGGCGGATTGATCTTCAGCCAGATCCTCACGCTCTATACGACGCCGGTAATTTACCTGGCCTTTGACTCGCTGGCCCGGCGGTTCGGGCGTCGCACGTCTGGCGGCCCGGCGCTCGACGCGCTTCCCGCGGAGGGGGGCAACGGCCAGGTCCGGGAGGAGGTGCTGGCGTGAGCATCTCCGCACCGTTCATTCACAGGCCGGTGGCGACGACGCTCCTCACGCTCGCCATCGCGATGGCGGGCGTGCTGGGCTACATCTTCCTGCCCGTGTCGCCTTTGCCGCAGGTGGATTATCCCAGCATTCAAGTGTCGGCGGGGCTTCCCGGCGCAAGTCCCGAGACGATGGCATCCGCGGTTGCCACGCCCCTGGAAAAGCAGTTCACGCGCATCGCCGGGATCACCGAGATGACTTCGACGAGCTACCTGGGCTCGACGAACATCACGCTCGTCTTCGACCTCAACCGCAACATCGACGCCGCCGCCCGCGACGTGCAGGCGGCCATCAACGCCGCCCGCGGCCAGCTCCCGACCAACCTCCCCAACAACCCCTCCTACCGCAAGGTCAACCCCGCCGATGCGCCGATCATGATCCTGTCGCTCACCAGCGACACCTACGACAAGGCGAAGATGTACGACGAGGCGTCGTCCATCCTTCAACAAAAGATATCGCAGGTAAAAGGCGTGGGGCAGGTGACCGTCGGCGGGGGGGCGCTGCCGGCCGTGCGCGTGGACGTCAACCCAACGGCGCTCAACAAAATGGGCCTCGGGTTGGAGGACATCCGCACCGTCCTGGGCAACGCCAACGCCAACCGGCCCAAGGGGCAGATGTCGGGCGAGCAGCGCACGACTTCGATCGCCGCCAGCGACCAGTTGCTCAAGGCAAGTCAGTACGAGCCACTCATCGTCTCCTACCGCAACGGGGCGGCGGTGCGGTTGGGCGACATCGCCTCCGTCACCGACTCCGTCGAGGACATCCGCACGGGCGGCTACGTTGACCACAAGCCCGGCGGAATACCTACGCCCAAGCCGTCGGTCGTCATCATCGTCTTCCGCCAGCCGGGCGCGAACATCATCGACACCGTTGACCGCGTCATCGCGCTCATGCCGCAGTTGCAGGCGGAAATCCCCGCCGATATTTCGCTGTCGGTCGTCATGGACCGCACCGCCACCATCCGCGCATCCGTCCGCGACGTTGAAGTCACGCTGCTCATCTCCATCTCGCTGGTCATCCTCGTCGTCTTCGTCTTCCTGCGCAGCGGGAGGGCCACGTTCATCCCCAGCGTTGCCGTGCCCGTGTCGCTCATCGGCACGTTCGGCGTCATGTACCTCTGCGGCTACAGCCTCGACAACCTCTCGCTGATGGCTCTGACGATCGCCACGGGCTTCGTGGTGGACGACGCAATCGTGGTGATCGAAAACATCACCCGCCACCTCGAGGCGGGAATGTCGCCGTTGCAGGCGTCGTTGCTCGGGGCGAAGGAAATCGGCTTCACCGTCCTCTCCATCAGCCTGTCGCTGGTGGCGGTGTTCATTCCGATCCTGCTCATGGGCGGGATCGTCGGCCGGCTGTTCCGCGAGTTCGCGGTCACGCTTTCCGTGGCCATCGGCGTGTCGCTGGTGATCTCGCTGACGGCCACGCCCATGATGTGCGCCAAGCTCCTCAAGCACCGCAGCCAGACGCGGCACGGGCGCTTCTATAATGTCACGGAGCGCGGGTTCAACGCAGTGATCGGCTTCTACGATCGCACCCTCGGCTGGGTGATGCGGCACCAGCCCGTCATGCTCGCCGTTACCCTCGTCACCATCGCGTTCACGGTCTACTTGTACATCAAGGTCCCCAAGGGCTTTTTCCCGCAG
>JAQGHP010000772.1 GCA_028288775.1 Phycisphaerales bacterium
CAGCGCGGCGCATCTCACTGCCCACGTCGGATAACTTGAATTGCGTCAGCGTATGTAACTTCTCCCGGCGTAGCAAACTGCCCGACGTTCAATCGGAAAATACGTCATTGCCCGCCCGAAAATGGATACCCCACCCGGTCGAAAAGTCGGTACGGCTGGCGTACGGCTGGCCGCCAACGGGCTGTTCCGTGTTAGCACGCCGTTTGCTGTTCGGATCGGTAGCCTATGTGGCAGGGTTCAGGAGGCTTTGGGCTGCGAGGGGCATTTCATCGGCTTCCCTCAAGCCAAGTTGGAGGCCTTGGGTCTTTCACCGGGCCTATCGCGGATGAAGGCGAGGAACATGCAGGTCCAAACACGTTCGGACGTCGTCGGTAATTCCCAATCCCTTCCTGAGCTGTCCCCCCATTCGTCGGGCTGTTTTATCGTTCCTACGAGAGACTCCTCCACGGACAACCTTTTCACCGCGCAGCTCGCGGCACTCCGCGCGAACATCGCGCAGCTCGAAGCAGACCTTGAGCAGTCCCGCGCGGAGCGTACCCGCTTGGCCGATCGCCAGGCCCGGATCATGCAGTTGGTCGGGAACACGCAACCCGATCATCTCGTCCACGACCTCCGCAACATCCTCAACGAGCGCGAACTTCTTCGCACCCTCATGGCAACACAACTCTGACCCGGTTCTTCACCGCAGAGGCACGGAGATCGCAGAGAAGGCGAATGGCGTAGAGGTGTCGTCGCGTCTGGTTTTTCCGCGCGACGCACTCTGCTCAGCGCGCACCCGTCATTCGCTTTATTTCTTCACTGCGGCCTCTGCGTCTCTGCGATGAATCGAGCGCATTCCCGGCAGACGCGTTGCCGGTAACGTGTCGCGCTTTGCGCTCGCCCCCACGCCCCGTATAACTCCCGCTTTCATTCTTCGGGAGTAAACCATGCGTGCGGTCGTATTCGACATGGACGGGCTGATGATCGACACCGAGGGCCTCTACTGGGCCGTGGGCCGCCAGATGGCGCGCGACTTCGGCAAGGAAGTTCAGGATGAGACCCTCGGCCAGATGATGGGGCGTGCGCCGCTCGATTCAGTCTCGATTTATGCCAGCGCGCTGGGGCTCAGCCAGTCGCCAGAAGAACTGCTCGAAATGCGCGAGGCGCGCGTGATGCAGGCGATGCAAAAAGGCATCGAGCCGATGCCCGGATTGTTCGAAGTTCTCGAAACATTCAAGCCAAAATTCAAGCTCGCCATCGCGACCAGTGCCCCCATGCGATTCCTCAATGTGGTGCTCGACGGGTTGGGCCTCCGCCGATACTTCGACGCCCTGCAAACCTCCGACGACATCACCTACGGCAAGCCGCACCCGGAGATTTATCTCAGGGCCATGGCAAAGCTCAACATTCCGCCCGCGGAGTGCTTCGTGCTCGAGGATTCCTCCAATGGCGCTTTGGCCGGGAAACGGTCGGGCGCGTATACGATTGCGGTCCCTTCCCAGTACACGCGGCAGCAGGATTTCAAGTTCGTGGATTTCATCGCCAAAGATCTTCTCGACGCGGCGACCCACATCGAATCCTTGACCAGGCGGCCGACGGTGTGATGCCCCGCCGTGGGCATTTGCCGATACATCCTGTGATGACTGACACGCTGATACCCGACCCGCTCCTGCTCGCGCCGGCGGATTACTACCGGCTGATCCGATCGCAAATTGAACATGAAGACAACCTCATCAGCCAGCGCCTGAGCTGGTTTGTTGCCTCGCAATCGTTCCTTTTCACCGCGTATGCGATTGTGGTGAGCAACATTCAGCCGGGCAAACTGGCCTGGGTAACGGGGCAACAGCACCTGCTGCTGGATGTGATCCCAATCGTCTCCATCCTCACTTGCGTGCTGGTGTACGCGACGATCGTGGCGGGAGTAATCGCGATCGTGCATCTCAGGCGTCTCTACAGGACGCACGCGGATGTGAGTGCGCGGGCTGGCTTCCCGCCCGTTCAAGGCCATCGGCGGACCCAGATATTCGGCCAGATAGGCCCGCTGCTGCTCCCTCTGGTATTCCTCGCCGTATGGCTCGCCTTGGTGATCCAGGGAACCGGACGGTAGGGCATGTCGAAAAAATGAGCGCGACGCTTTGTGCGGTATCGAACCTACATCCCCACACTGGCGTAAGACTAGAGCGATTGAAAAAAGCCGATCGCACTCAACCAAACCCTCGCCGGGCGTTGCCAAGGTGCTTGAACCGCGGCTCACAAACCACTTCCCAGGCGTTCGATAAAACTGATCTTGATGACCACGGTAAGCCGACAATTATGGCCGGCTGCGGTGGCCTGTCGTCTGATGGTCGTATGTAAATGGCTCTCAGGGCGATGGTTGCGAAGTCTTCGTGTCCCGTGAAGACAATCGGAACGGAATCAAAAAATTCCCTTCAACACCCGTTGACAGGCAGGGCCGGGACGCTATTATCCCCCTCCCTGATGCGACGGGGGTAGCCGGTCGCAACGGTGAGTGAGAAGGGGAGAAAAGCCCGACGGCGGGCTGACC
>JAQGHP010000374.1 GCA_028288775.1 Phycisphaerales bacterium
TGAGGAGACGCGATGCGTTTAAAAAAGATTCTGTTCCCCATGTTCGCCGCGGCGTGCGCCTGCGGCCTGACTTTCCCCGCCGCTTCCTTCGCGGAGCAAGGCAAGACCCCCAAGGAAGACGACGTGAAAAAAGTCGAGGCGGCCCTTCCCGAGAAGGCCTCCGTCGCGCCCAAGAAGGCTCATAAGGTCCTCGTCTTCGGCCGTGCCGCGGGCTTCGTCCATAGCTCCATCCCGCTGGGTTGCAAGGCGGTAGAGTTGCTGGGCAAGAAGACCGGCGCCTACGAAGCCACCACCAGCTACGACCCGGCGGATTTCACCGCCGACAATCTCAAGCAGTACGATGCCATCGTCCTCGTCAGCACCACCGGCGAGTTTCTGGACGACAAGAATGACAAGCCCGCGACTGAAGCCCGCCGCACGGCGCTGCTCAATTTCGTGAAGGATGGCAAAGGCGTGGCGGGGATTCACGCCGCCAGCGACGCGTACTACAGCTGGCCCGAATACGGCGACATGATCGGCGGCTACTTCAACGGCCACCCCTGGGGCAAGGACACCGTCAAGATCGATGACCCCAAGAGCCCAATCACTGCCGCTTTTGACGGCAAGGAATTTGAAATCCAGGACGAGACCTACACCTTCAAGAAGGAGCCCTGGTCCCGCGAAAAGCTGCACATCCTGACCAGCCTCGATGTCTCGAAGTTCTCCCCCGGCGACTTGAAGAGCGAGAACCGCCCTTACGACCACGACTACGGCATTAGCTGGATCCACAACTTCGGCAAGGGCCGCGTCTTCTACTGCGCCCACGGCCACAGCGAACACGTCTACTGGAACACCCCCATGCTCCAGGAATATCTCGCCGGCATCCAGTACGCCCTGGGCGACCTGGAAGCCGACGCCACGCCGAGCGCCCAAAAGACCGCCGCGGCGAAGTAACGGATAGCGATTCGATTTAACGCAAAGAAGCAGGGGCACGGCTCGCCGTGCCCCTGCTTCCTTTCATCCGACGGCAAGATTCGAAAAAGCGAAATAATCCACCGGAATGCCAGCCCGTTGGAATGTGCTTCCGATTGTGGAATTTTATCGACGGTTCTCACCGCCCGCGCCGTCTCCAATCGAGCTTGGGAATTCTCAGGCGTCGCTCGGGATTTCCATCCCATTCCACCTCAAATCCGAATGACTCAAAGGTTTCCTTCACCAGATTGCCGATCGCAGTTTTGCCATCCTTGTCGTTTTCGAGATCACCGAATGCAAGCCACAACCCTTTTCCATTCACGACGCGATCGAGATCCTGTCCGTGGTAAAAACAATATCCCTTGCAGACGTCTCGACCTCGCTTATGAACAATTTCGAATGAGTCCGCAATACCGTCTGACGATGTGTAGCCGGCATTCTGTAGCGCGACAACGCCGCGTGCATTCAGCGCATCGAACACTTCGTCTAACCGATCGCAATCCGTAGAGCGGGGCCACTCCAATTCTGCGGCGGCCTTTTTCTCGAATTCGGGCACGACCGCCGACCGCAGCATCGACTCGTCGGCATCTTCCTCCAACATGTCATCGATCATTTGATCTACGTCCTCTCGGGTATAAAACCCAGACCAAACGTAAATTTTGATCATCCCCAGAATGTGGTCATTCGTGTTGATCACCGGCACTCCCCACGTGAACCCATCATATCTCCTTCGGCCACTCCCAGGTTCTTCCGTATGCCCTGGCCGTGCCGGGCTTTCGCTGCGCCGATCGGCGGGAAATTACCTTTTACTTCTCCCGCTTGGCCTCGAAATCCCGCTTGGTCGGTTCGCCGCCGTCGCGGCCGGGCATTTCGCGGGTGCCTTTGATGGTATCGCCGTCGAGTTTTCCGGTGTATTTCACGGTGATCTTGTTGTTGTTGTATTCCCGGGTGACCTCGAAGGTGAGGGTGCCGTCCTTGAACGTGCCCTTCTCGATGGGGGTCTCGGTGTTGTTGCGGCCCGACGCCGTGCCGGTGAGCTTGTCGCCTTCCAGCTTGAACTTAAACGTAGTGACGCGCTCCGTGCCGTCCGGGGCCTTGAACGTCGATTTCCAGGTGCCGTCGAGTGCCTTGTCATCCGCCTTCGCCGCGGCGGTGAAGGCCAGGGCAACGACCAGGCCAAGCAGTGGAGCAATGCGATGCGCGGTCATGGGAGTCTCCTTCGAAAAAAGGGGAAATGAAGTAGAAACAGGGAACACCGCTCATTACAACGCGGATATCGGAATGTTTGTGGCCATGGAGGCCAAAAAATGGGTACACTGGGGCGATCTGTTCATTACCATGAGCGGCAATGGCAACGGACCAAAGCGCCGCATACGCCGTGGTTGGGGACGTGCATGGGCACTTGCAGTTGGCCCTGTGCATGCTGGCGCGCTGGCAGCGGGAGCGGGGCCGGCAATTTTCCGCCGTCTTTTTATGCGGCGACGTCGGCACGTTTACCGAAGACGGGCAACTCGACAGCGCGACCCATCGGCACGCCCGCGACAACCCTTGCGAGTTGGAGTTCCTGAGCCAGTGGTCCACGGTTCCGCCGGCCCCGTGGTTGGACGCGATCTTTCGCCCGGAACCCGAGGGGCTTGGACTCTGCTGCCCCGTGGTGATGGTGCATGGGAATCACGAGGGCTTCGCGCATTTGGAAACCCTTTACCCGCGTCGCCGCCGACCGATGGACCCGGTCCCGCTGGAGTCGCTGCCGCCGGTGGACACGGATGGGCACATCCTTTTCCTCCCACCGGGTTGGAGCGTGACCACGAAGGAGGGTTTTACCGTCGGCGGAGTGGGCGGGATGGAAGCCGGCCAGCGTCGAGCGAAGTATCACCCGATGGCATACATCGAAGAGGACGCGGTCCAGCACCTCTTGTGCTCACGGCCGCTGGATATTCTGCTGACCCATCAGGGACCGGAGAGTGTTCAAGGCGAAGGCCACGGCAGCCCAACGCTGGACCTCGTCCTTGACACGGAATCCCAATCTCCCCGCTTCTGGTTCCACGGCCATTCGACGCCGGTGATTGCGCCGGTCACCATCAACCAGACAGAGGTCATCCCTTTGGGCGACATCGCGTTTCACAAAGGCACGCCCGGGCTGGACGGCTGGGCAATTCTGGAACTGGAAGGCGAGCGGCACGCGCTTACCTTGGGGCCGCCGCCATTTTGGCGCGAGGCGCGTCAACACCACTAGCATACCACGCCTCGTTCGCTACTGGTCCATCCGGACCTCGTACAGTTTTTAGGATGAATTGAAGGGGGGAATTGCCGGTCGTACCATGTCTTGCAATAGCCGGGCTAACGGCGGGACGGGGGACATCTCGAAAAAAAGCTCGGGGCTCACCGGCTTTCTGGACGCACCCCAACTTTTTCGATAAGTTCCCGCGTCCCCCTTTTTGAGGATGAGGATCAATGGCCGATTTGCATTTGCTTTCGCCGCGCGGTTTTCGGGCCGCGGCCGTATACGCCGGGATTAAATCGAAGCAGACGCCGGACGTCGGATTACTTGTGTGCGAAGCCCGCGCGACCGTCGCGGCAGTTTTCACCAGGAACCTTGTGATCGCGGCGCCGGTGAAAGTCGGGCGCGAACGCGTCGCGGACGGACGCCTGCGCGCGGTTGTCGTCAATGCGGGGAACGCCAACGCGTGCACCGGCCGGCAGGGAGAGAAAGACGCCTATCGCATGTGTGACCTCGCGGCTGCTGCGCTCGGGTGCGAAACGGGCGATGTGCTCCCCTCTTCGACCGGGATCATCGGGCACAAGCTGCCGATGGAAAAAGTCGAACGCGGAATACTCGACGCGGCTACCCGGTTGGGCGACAGCCACGAGCACGCGCTGCTTTTCGCGGATGCGATTCTCACCACCGACACCAAGCGGAAGGCCGCGGCGGCGAGTTTTAAGGTCGGCCGCGAAACCATCACGCTCGCAGGCGTCTGCAAAGGCAGCGGCATGATCGGCCCGCGCATGGCCTTGCCCGCCGGCGGCGCGAGCCTGCGGAAGCAGGCGAAGGCGCGTCCGCTACACGCGACGATGCTGGCATATCTGACGACGGACGCGAAGGTCCCCGCCCCCCTGCTCCGCAATCTGCTGAGCAGTGCCTCGGACGCCAGTTTTAATGCGGTGACGGTGGACGATCACATGAGCACGAACGACACTGCCGCGTTGCTCGCGTCGGGCCTTGGCCCGGCGATCGATTCCCCGCGCGCCGCGGCCAACTTCGCCGCGGCGCTCAACGAAGTCTGCCAATCCCTCGCCTACCAGATCGCGGCAGATGGCGAAGGTGCGACGAAAGTCGTCATTGTTCACGTGAAGGGCGCCGCGTCGGATGTCGCCGCCCACGCGATGGCGCGGGCGATCGCCAACTCGCCTTTGGTGAAATGCGCAATGCACGGAAACGATCCGAACTGGGGGCGGATCGTGTCCGCCGCGGGAATGGCCGGCGTCCCCTTCGACCCCGACCGCGCCACGCTCACGCTCCAGGGCACGGTCGTCTTCCGGAACGGCCAGCCCGTCGATTTCGACCCAACGGCGGTGAGCCAATCATTAGCCGCGACGGAGGTAAAGGCCGAGCTTTCCTGCCGCATGGGCAAATCGGATGCGACGGTGTGGACGTGTGATTTGTCGAAGGACTACGTGACGATCAACGCGGACTATCACACATGACCGAAACACGGGGGAATACACCGGGCATCACGCGAGACGCACAAACGCGGCCGAATCCGCCGCGTTTATGGTGGCTCAAACGTCTGTCGCTCGCGGGCCTTTTTCTGATCGTCGCATTGGCGGCATTGCGTTGGTGGTGGGGCCATGAAGCGCAACGGCGGATGGACGCGATGATCGCAGCCGCCCATGCCAAGGGGGAGCCGATCCTGCCGGAGGATTTCGATTTTCCTCCCGTGCCGGATGCCGAGAACGCCGCGATCCCGCTGATGCGGGCGGAAAGGCTGATGCGTTGGAATGCCCCTGAACGATTATTTTGGTCGAACTTTCACGATTCCCAACCTCTCTCGGCCACGGACATTTCGACCATCGAAGGGATGATGCAACGACACGCGACCGAGCTGCAACTGGTCCGCTCCGCGCGGGGGCTGGCGAAGGTGAATTGGGGGATGCGGATCCAGAAGCAGACAGGATTGGATAGTTCGGACTGGTTGTTACAGCACTCGTTGCACTTATCGGCGCTTCGCGAGCACTCCCGGGGCGATGAGGCGGCGGCAGTCGAATACCTCCGCGACATGTTCGCGCTTGCCAGGGTATCAGGCACCAGGACGACCCAGGACACGGTCCCGTTAATGCAAAGCAACCACGCATGGGCGGCCAATTCCGTAAGGGACGTGCTTCCGTCACTCCTGGCCGGAAAGCCGGACGGCATTGCCCAATTCAGGCCGGCAGGTGATGAGCAGGTGCGCGGCCTGATAGCCGACCTGCTCGATGAACGCTGCGTTCGCGAGGCATTTATTCAGGGTGTTTTCTCATTGAGAACGACATCCCTCTTCGATGCCGAGAAACTGGCAAACTCGCAAATCGATTTCCGTCCGTTGGCAAAACTCGCGCTGCCGATCTTCAAACTACGTTGCACGGAATTTGCGAAGCAGGCTGACGCCGTCTTAAACGCGGCCAGGCAGCAGAATTATGCGGCCTCGCTCGCGGCCCTCCCACCGCCGGGAAAAGGCGGGAAAGTTTCAGCGTTCCTATGGATCGCGCATGGCGGGGAGGCGTCCCAGAATTGGGAGTATCTTCACGAATTCGAACTGGCGTACCGTGTCCTGACCGAGCGGCGCGTTACGGCGACGATGCTCGCCTTGGAGCTTTATGCCCGCGATCACGCCGGAAGGCTGCCCGAGACGCTGAAGGATCTGGTGCCCGCGTACCTGCCCGCGGTACCGATCGATCCGCTGTCGTTGGATTCCCGGCCGCTTGGCTATTTCCCGCACCGCGATCCCCCGGCTATTTACAGCGTCGGGTACGACGGTACGGACGACGGCGCGCCCGCGGATGCCAAGCTGAGCGGCATTCCCCATGATCCCTGGAAGAATGAAAAGGACGTGGTGTTCTTTCTAAGGCCGCTGGCTCCGGTGAAGGGCGACAAGCAGCGAGATTCAGGTTCACGCCGACCGTGCGGTTCACTTGCCCAATCAACTGAAACTGAGAATCACGACGGCCACGCCCACGAAAACAAGCGGCAGAACGACCAGAATCAGCACGCCCAGCAACACCCCGCAGACGGGCATGCTCAGCGCGAAGGCCGCGACCCGGACGCCGCCGCACCGCGTGGCATGACGGAGCAGGGTCGTCGAACACCGCCACCACGAGGCGAGTTGAATCCCCAGGGCCAGATACGAAACAATGCTGCACGCGACCTTCACGCGGAAGCCGGTGTCCGATGAATCAAGGTCACAGATCGCCAGCAGAATCATTCCCGTGAAGGTGAAGGCGGGAAGGAAGGTCCAGGCGAGCGGCGTGCAGGCGTAGTAGCTCAATGCCACCGCCCGATTCTGGCGCACGGTGGAAAGATTCGGCGGGTGAAAGAAGTAGCTTGCCACACCCGTCACCGCCAACAAAAAGAGCCAAAGACAACAAGCGGCAAACGCCACGCCGACGCCTTCCATCACCCATCCCAAGGTCAGGCCCGGCGGCGCAACCGGAACCCGCGCGTGTACGCCCGTGAAATAACTGCTTTGTTCTGCTATGACGCCGAGCCGTCGGTCCCGCAGCCATTGCTGAAGTGCCGCGAAATACCACCACAATCCCAAGCCCAACAGCGGCAGGAATGCCAGGAAGACCGTGACCCGCCGAAATGCGAGCGCGTCATCCAGACTCACCGGCCGCGACGAGTCCGCTGCCACTTTTTTCGGATGCCGAAACACCATCCACACCGTCTTGCGATACGCCCGGAAGCGGCCGATCCGCGCACGATGGGCCCAGGGAATTTGCGATTGGGAAAGCGCCGCGCGGTCGATGGCCAGGCCGCATTCGGGACAGCGGTCGCCAGCGAGGGCGCGGAGGTCGTAGTCGCACGCCGGGCAGCGCAGGGCGTCGTCATCGGAGATGGCGGGCGCGGAAGAATTTGAAGGAGGGAAGTCGGTGGCCATCCGCGGAATATTCTACCGCTAGGGAAGGACGAGCATAGCACCGCCGGGATCGGGCCTTGACCTGATTCTCGCTTTATCACGCGTAACGCTTGCGTTACGCTGCGCAACTTGCGTTCAGGAACAACTCGAACGCAGAGGAGCACAGGAGAATGCGGAGGCGAAATGTTGGCCAGGCTGCCACCCCGTCGATGGCCTAAACGCCGACCAACTGTATTTGTCTTCTCTTTCCTACCTCTGTGCCTCGGCGTCTCTGCGTTCGATCTTGTTCCGACTTACTTGTTCAACTCATCCAACAACTTATTCGCCGCGGCATCCAACTTTTTGTCGTCCTCGTAGGTGCCGGCTTCGATCTGGGCCTTGATGTTCGTGACTTTGTCCACGCGGATGTCGTTGGTCTTGAGGGCCTGGAGAAGGTGGCTGACGCCCGAGATCTCCAGCCGGTCGGTGGCGGGAAGGTTCTTGGGAGCGTCGGCGGGGATCGACTTCTGAATTGGGTTGGTAACGATCTTCTGTACGGGGGCGTTGGGCCCGACGTTGCCTACGTTCATCTTGCGTCTCCGAGTGATGCCGGGCAGCCAGACCGGCATAAGAAACCTGAAGCCGGCGATTCCATCGCCGCGGCTATCGACTCTGTGGCTTGCGTCGATGCTGGTCGTATCGGCGCGACTTCCGCGCGGTCTGTACCGATTTAGGCACCTGTTCGAAATAGTTTAACTTCATGCATGACATGGGCTTAAGTGCATTACCCCCCCGCCACGGCGCAAAATTTTCATGCCAGGGGAGCGAAATCACTGCCCGCATATCCATCCTATTTCATCCAGACTATCCATCTTAACGTACCGCCGCAGGTCCTTATTGTTACTGGACGCATTTTATCGGACGGCGCAATTATCGGACCACATCTTTGCCGATCAGGATCGACTCGGTGAGCCGGGTGGTCATTTTCTGGTTCCGGTAGACCATCGGGAGCAGAAACCGCAGGTTCTGCTGAGGGCCGCGAAGGTAGGCGCCTAAGGTCGTGCGCCAGCGGTGGCGGTAGGGATGGAGGGCGTCCTGGAGGTGCTGTTCCTTCAGCGCTTTCTTCACCGCATCCGCGGCGTACAGGGCGCTCCAGCAGTTGGGGTAAATGTCTTCGCTGCATGCCGAGTAGAAGCCCCCCGCCGGGCCGATGAGCAGCGTGCGATTGGCGACGCCTTCATGCGCCAGCGCCCCCGCCAACGGCAGATCGATCGACTCCGCCGACTCCAGCGATATCTCCCCCTTCACGCCCAGCACGTCGTTACTCCGCAGCACGTCCACCCAATGCGCCAGGAGCTCCGCCGGGCGGATTTTTCCCAGCGATTCCACCGGCTGCTCCACCGCAAGCTGCATCGTCTTGGGCCCCGGCAACAACCAGCCCCAGCAGAGCATCTCCTTGAGGTTCAAGGACATGGGGATAACCGGCCGGCTGCCCAGGTCCGGGCACTTTGCCGTCGACAGCTTCACGTACGTATAGCGATGCACGACATCCGCCCCCCACGCGTCCGGCAGCCCCAGCATCTTCTGCTGCGGCTCCGGTAGCAGCCCGCCAAGCACGAGAACCTTGGGCCGCACTTCGGATTTGCCCACAGTTACCTCAGCGCCGTGCTCATCCAGTCGGCGGATCTGAAGCATCTTCGGGTTGACCAGCTCCACACCCTGGGATTCCGCCACCTTCATCACCGCGGCGCGCACGGCCTTGTATGACGTGACGTAAGCGAGGGTGGACTTGCTGCGATACTCGCTCCGCACCGCGGGGTCGGATGAGAAGAACTGCAATCCATAAACGGCAGTCAGATCGAGCTTGCGGCGCAGCGGTTCGAGAAGTGGATGGAGCTTAAAAAATTCCGGATTGAGCACCACCAGCCGATCGCCCTGCGAATCGTCGGGGATGGTGGTGTGGAGCACGCGGAGGTTGGAACTGGAGGCGATGAGCGCCGCGGCAAAGTATGCGCACGGGTGCTCGCCTAAAACCAATACGTCGAGGTGCGATTCGGTCTTTGCCATCGTGTCCGCCGATCATACAGGCAGCGGACTGGGGAGCCAAATGGGTTGGGGGAAAGTAGGCAGAAGGCAGTAGGCAGAAGGCAGTGGGCAGGAACTACGGGGGGAATGCAAAATGGAGTGATTGCCGATTTGCGATTTGCAATTTGCGATTGAAAGCAAAGCGCCCGTCAAAGGACGCCGTTTCATTCGCAAATCGCAAATCGCAAATCGCAAATCGGCAATCCCTCTCCCCTCCGCCTACCTCCCCTTGCCACGCGGCGACGGGGCCGATACGTTTCGTCGCATGTCGGATTGGCCTGCCGCGGTGTTGTTTGATTTTGACGGCGTGCTCGTGAACAGCGAACCGCTGCACTACAGGGCGTTTCGCAATGTGCTGGCCGTCGAGCACATCCTGCTCTCCGAGGACGAGTATTACAACGAGTTGATCGGCTTCGACGACAAGGGCGCGTTCCGCCACGTCTACCAGAAGCGCGGGATTGAGCTTTCGCCCAAGCTGTTTCTTGCACTCATGGCCCGCAAGAGCGAGGTCATGATGGACCTCATCTATAAAAAGGAATTCGGGGCGCTGCCGGGGGTGGAGCAGTTCGTCCGCTCGCTCTGGCGGCGATGCCCGCTGGCGATCTGCTCGGGCGCGCTGCGCGAGGAGATCGAGGCGATGCTGGAGGGGATCGCGCTGCGGGACTGCTTCCCGATTATCACAGCCGCGGAGGATGTGACGGTCGGCAAGCCCGACCCGTCCGGTTACCTCCAGACGGTGCGGCTACTGTCGGAAAAACATGGCCGCGTGCTGCACCCCAAGGATTGCCTGATCATCGAGGACGCCCCCACCGTCATCCGCTCTGTCCGCGCCGTCGGCTTTCCGGTGCTGGGCGTGGCGACGAGCTATCGCCTCGAGCAACTGGGCGATGCGAATTGGGCGGTGAAGACGCTGGAATTGGAAGAGGTGCGGAAGGCCGTGCCGAAGCTGAAGCTGGAGGCGTGAGAAGACCGATGGCCCGTTCGATCCTCATTCTCGCACTTGTGCTCGCGTTCACCGCGGCCGCCGGCGCTGCCGAGCCGGGGGATTCTCAATCGGGCTCGGCGCACCCGACACTCGCGGCCCGTTCCACATGGCCGGGAGTGGTAGTGATTGTGATTCTTGGAATATTTGCCGCGGCGGTGCTGGCGGGGCCGATCATCCGGGCGAATTCTCCGGACGACGTGGCTTCCGTTTCCCACGACGAGCCGCCGGGGGCTTCGGGCCATCACGGCGCGGACGGCGCGGCTCCGCACGATTGAGAAGTGGGCTCAGATCTTTCGTGGCATGGGCGAGATGGCCCTTGAATTCGCCGCTATAGCGGCAAGAACACGGGCGAGGCATCCGTGCCACAATGAGTTGGGAAGCCGCCTCTTTTCGACCAGTATATTTACCGCGCGACCGAGCCCCGGCTACATGACACATCGGCTGACATTCGTCAATGTAATTTATGGGCAATGTGAGCAACGGATGGGCAATTCATGGGCAAATGGGGGCAAAAAGAGGGGCAATCTATCATAATATTGCCTCAAATATAGCTTGCAAAACGATCTGAGAAGGGATTTTGGACGAATTCTCGTAAGTCGTTTTAAAATTAGTCTTTGCGTGCGAAAATGCAATCCGCCGTCCGGGGCCCATTGCCCATCATTGCCCATCATTGCCCCGATTTTGGGCCTTTAGGCTTATGGGCAATGCGCACAGGGGCGCGCGGCCCGACGGGACTCTCTTCGTGCGCTTCCAACCGACGAATATCATTCGGTAAACCAACACGCGGCGACGTGGCCCGGTTCGCCTTTTTTGGGGACGAGGGTGGGCGCTTCATGCACGCATCTTCCCATCACGCGCACGGGTTCTCCGCCGGAAGTGATCTGGACGGTTTCGTTCGCGGACGCGCCGGCGGCCAACTGCCGCGTCAGCGGGCAGCGGGGGTGGAAGGCGCAGCCGGTCGGCGGGTTGGAGGGTGACGGCACTTCGCCCTTGAGCACGATGCGGTGTTTTTTGGGCCGGGGGTTGGGCTCGGGGACTGCCGAGAGCAGCGCGATCGTGTACGGGTGCTTGGGGTTCGCGTACAGCTCGCGCGCGGGGGCTTGCTCGACGATGCGGCCCAGGTACATCACCGCGACCTCGTCAGAGAAATGCTCCACGACGGCCAGATTGTGGGCGATGAAGAGATACGCAATGTTCCGCTCGCGCTGCAGGTCGTCGAGCAGATTGAGGATTTGCGACTGGATCGAGACATCCAGCGCCGAGACCGGCTCGTCGCAGACGATGAAATCGGGCGAGAGGGCGAGCGCGCGGGCGATGCCCACGCGCTGGCGCTGTCCGCCGGAGAATTCATGGGGGTATCGGGCGGCGTACGTGGGGTCGAGGCCCACCCGCTTGAGCAGGCCGGCGACCATCTCGCGCTTTTCCGCCCCGCGTGCTATGCCGTGGACTTCGATCGGCTCGCCGATGATGTTGCCGACGGTCATGCGCGGGTTCAGGCTGCTGACGGGGTCCTGGAAGACGATTTGCATCTGTCGGCGGAGGTTGCGCAACTCCTCGCCGTGGTAGGCAAAAAAGTCCTGGCCCTTGTAGTAAACCTCGCCCGCGTGCTTGGGGATCAGCCGGAGAATCGTGCGGCCGACGGTCGTTTTTCCGCAGCCCGACTCCCCCACCATCCCCAGTGTTTTGCCGGGCTGAATGTTGAAGCTGACGCCGTCTACGGCCTTGACGTGGCCGACGGTGCTGGAGAAGACGCCGCGTCTAATCGGAAACCAGGTTCGCAAATCGCGGACTTCCAGCAGCGGCCCGCCGGTGGCGGGTGCGACCAGCCTGCTGTCGCGACTGCTGACGTAGGGCAGCGGCGCGATCGGCGAATTGGGGGCTGTAGCGTTTTGGGCCATTGGTCTTTGGTCCTGTCGTTCTATTTCTTCACCGTGGCACGGGCGGCCCGCCCGTGATTTTCGTGGCACGGGTTTTTAACCCGTGATCGTTCCGGAGTACCGGAACCATGGGTTGAAAACCCATGCCACGTGAAATCTCGATCTTAACCCGGCTACGCCTTCAATCCCATTGCCGCGGCGTTGGTCACGGGCACATCCGGCAACGCATCGCCTTCGATCGTCACCGGCACCACTTCCCTGCGATGCTCCAATTGCGGCACCGTGCCCGGTGCTTTATCGAAATTTTCCGTTACATGGCAGGCCGCCCAGTGCGAGCCGTGCACTTCGCGGAGCGTCGGCTCTACTTCGATGCATTTTCGCAGCGCGGGGAAGCTCTCCCCTTCCGCATCCACCGCCTGCACGACGTCCGGCGGCACGTTGGATCCCTTTGGGATGGCGGCCTCAGCGCGGCCGCTTTTGATGGCGTTCGCGCAGCCGCGCGTGCGCGGGCAGCGGGGATGGAACTTGCAGCCGGCGGGGAACCGCATCGGGTTGGGCACCATGCCGGGGATCGTTTCCAGCCGCTCGTGATGAGCGCCCAGCTTGGGGATTGAGCGAAACAGGCCTTCGGTATATGGGTGCTGCGGGCGGTCGAAGAGGTCTTCCACCGTCGCGAATTCCACCACGCGGCTGGCGTACATCACACCGACCACGTCCGCGTTCTCAGCCACCACGCCCAGGTCATGGGTGATGAGCAGGATCGACATGCCCCGTTCCTGCTGGAGCTTGCGCAACAGCTCGAGGATCTGCGCCTGGATGGTGACGTCGAGCGCGGTGGTCGGCTCATCCGCGATGAGGAGCTTGGGCTTGCAGGAGAGGGCCATGGCGATCATGACGCGCTGCCGCATGCCGCCGGACATTTGGTGCGGGTACTCGTGGATTCGGCGGTGAGGATCGGAGATTCCCACGTCCCGCAAACTTTCTTCCGCGATCTGGTACGCCTCGCGCGTGGAGACGCCCTGATGGAGGGTGATGGCTTCGACGATCTGGTCGCCGATGGTGTAGACGGGATTGAGCGAGGTCATCGGTTCCTGGAAGATCATGGCGATGTCCTTGCCGCGGACGCCGCGCATTTGCTTCTCGGAGAGCTTGAGCAAATCGCGTCCTTCCAGCAAAACCTCTCCGCCCAATATCCTCCCCGGCGGCTGCGGGATGAGCCGCAGGATGGAAAGCGCAGTGACGGACTTCCCGCACCCGCTTTCGCCGACGAGCGCGACCGTCTGCCCGGGATAGATGGAGAGCGAAACGTCCCGCACCGGGCGGATGAGTCCGCGTTCGGTATCGAAGCCGACGTTGAGGTTTTTCAGTTCGAGGAGGGGTTGTTGCATGTTTCTCAATTGTGACACGGGCGGAATAGCCCGTGTCTTGCAATTCCAAACCACGGGCGGGCCGCCCGTGCCACGGCAAAATTTCAGTCTACGCCTCGCAGCTTCGGGTCGAGGGCGTCGCGGAGGAAGTCGCCCAGCAGGTTAAGGGCCAGCGAGAGAATGAAGATCGCGACGGTCGCCGCGGTCACCTGCCACCAGACGCCGCGGAGTAGTTCCA
>JAQGHP010000379.1 GCA_028288775.1 Phycisphaerales bacterium
CGAACGCGGCGTAGTCCACGTCGTCGGCGAAGAACTCCCGGCAGTCGTTGCCGTCGTTTGCGCTGCAATGTGCTTGAACGTGCCAGGGGTTGGGCGTGGTGCGTGGGGGCCGATGCGCGCGCGACGGGTCGCGGCGCGCCCGGCGGGTAATTGTCGTCGCTGCGTATGGGAGATCACGCGTTTGCCGATTCCCTCGGGCGGCGTTGCACGAGGGTGTTTTCCAGGAAGAGGAACTCGATGCCGGTGCCCAGGAAGGTGTCGATGGCTTCGCGGGGGGTGTTGACGATGGGCTGGCCTTTTACGTTGAAGCTGGTGTTGAGGGCCATCTCGCGGCCGGTGGTTTGGCCGAGGGCTTTTAGCAGAGCGTGGAAGTCGGGGTTGTCTGCCGCGGAGACGGTTTGGACGCGGGCGGAGCCATTGATGTGGGTGACGGCGGGGAGTGCGGCGCGGTGCTCTTCGCGGACGTCAACCGTCACGATCATGTACGGCAACTGCGTGCCGGGGGGAATGTCGAACCATTGCGGGGCTTGCTCGACTGTCACGGCGGGGGCGAAGGGGCGGAAGGCTTCGCGCATTTTGACCATGGCGTTGATGCGCTCGCGCATGGCGGGGTGGCCAGGGTCGGCGAGGATGCTGCGGTGGCCCAGGGCGCGGGGGCCGTATTCCATGCGGCCGCGATACCAGGCGATCACGTGCCCGTCCGCGATCAGCCGGGCGGCGCTGGCGCAGGCCTCGGCGAGGTTTTCCAGCGGGACGGCTTCGACGCGGTCGGCGGTGGCGCGGAGGGCGGCTCCGATTTCATCTTCGCCGTGATGCGGGCCCAGGAATGGGACGGGCATGCGCGTGTTGCGGACTTCGTGCGCCCCGGCGGCGCGGTAGAGGGCGGCGCCCAGCGCGACGCCGTCGTCGCCGGCGGCGGGTTGGACGTAGATGTCGTCGAACAGGCCGCTGCGTAGCAGTCGGCCGTTTGCGGTGCAGTTGAGGGCGACGCCGCCGGCCATGGCAAGCTTGCGCAGGCCGGTGGCGCGGGCGAAGTGGCCGCAGACGTGCTCCATGGTGCGGTCGAGCGTGGCCTGTAACGCCGCGGCAACGTCGCAGTGGTGCGCGGAGATGTCCGCCTCCGGGGAACGGGCGGGGAGGAGATTTTCCTCGAGATGCCGGCGCGCGACCAGGTGGTTTTCGCGCTCGTCGCGCGTGCGGTCGAGGTGAAGGAGCGGGATGCGCACCACGCCCTCTTCGCGCAGCTCGACGGCCTGCTCGAAGAATGCGCGATAGCGTTCGGGGTCGCCATAGGGGGCGAGGCCCATGATCTTGTATTCGTCGGAGTTGAAATCGAAGCCCAGGTGGAGCGTGACGAGCGAGTAGAGAATGCCGATGGAATCGGCGGCGGAGATTTCGCGGAGCTTTTCGAGACGGCCTTCTTTGGCGTGGAAGACGGTGGTGCTCATCAGCTCGCCCATGCCGTCGAGCACGGCGACCAGGCACTCGTCCCAGCCGGAGGTGAAGTAGGCGCTGGCGGCGTGGGCGACATGGTGGTTGACGTGGCGCACGCGCTCGGGCGGAAAGCCGGGAAGGTCGCGCGCGACCAGCGCCAGCAACGCCTCGCGCGAATAAACCTTGCGATAGAGATCGGTGGAAAGCGGGTCGGCCTGGAACAGGGCGCGGTATGGGCCGTATTCGAATCCGTGGGCGACCTCGTCCACATCCGCGAGCGTGATGCCCGCGTGAGCGAGGCAATAGCGGATGGCGTCGGCGGGAAAGGCGGCGCTGTGCTTGCGGCGATCGAACCGCTCCTGCGCGGCCGCGGCGACGATTCTCCCGTCGATGACGAGCGCTGCCGCGGAATCGTGGCCTTGGGAAATGCGGTATTCGCGCTCGTCGAGCCCCGGCCAGTGGGCCTTCTTGAACGGCACCGCGCCCTCGAATCCGCTGATTCCCAGGATGTTCATACGCGCCCCCCTTTGAGTGAACGATCTCAGATGAGCTCTAATTTAGCAGGGAAGCGTGTTGAGGAATCTCAGAAAGGTCGGAATGGGGAGTGTGCTAAACCCTCTATCGCCGGGGTTGTGTATCGGCCGTCCGAAGGACATCCAAGCGGCTCGCGAGGGGTGTTGCGTGTGGCTCCAACGAGCGGAGCCCTATTTCACGAGAAACGATTCGTGCTGCTGGATGTCATAGGAATGGTCGTAATTGATGTTGAGCTGGGCACTGCCCTGCACGATGATCGTGTCGCAGATGAGCTGGGATGCGGCGCTGTCGGGGGTGCCCGCATAGGTGACGGCGGCCGCGGGCAGGTAGAGGCGGCCGCTGCTACTTGCGCCGGAGGTGCCTTGGAGGGTGTCAGGACTGCTATTCGCGCGGTCCTGAAAAATGCTAATGGTGGCGTATGGCCCCGAGGGCAGGGGTGCGAGGTCCATGTTGGTGGTGCCGCCCATGGAGATGCCGCCGGTATGAAGATAGATCAGAACGCCTGCGGTTCCATCGATGCTTGAATTGCCGTTGAGACTGATTCCGCCGTCAACCCAATAGGTTCCCCCCGCAAGCGTTCCACTGGGAAGGCCACTCGGATAATAGCCCGCCGTCCATTTTCCACCGACGAGCGCCCCGTTAGAGCTCGGCTTGGGTGGTGCGGGAAGCGAAGCGAGCGGGTCGGGTACGTAGGGCGCCTGGAGCGACAGGCTACCGGACGGGTATACGCCGCCGCTGGACACGGCGGTGTCGTTGCCGTCGATCGCCAGCGAAGTCGCCACGATGGTGGGATGTCCGGTCCACTGGATCGCCTGCGAGTCACTGGAATCCACCACCACCCCGCCGTTGGGAATATTGATCTTGGCAGGGTTGCTGCCTGTGCCGGTGAGCTGAATCGCCGGGCTGGCGGTTTTATTGAGAACGATGAGGCCGGCGCTGAGGGGCCGGGTCATCGCGGTGGCGGTCCGCGAGACGTTGGACGTTCGGACGTTGACCATCGGGCCGAAGATGAGGGGAAGTGCTCCGGCGGGCGAGCCCGCGGTGCGGCGGGCGGTCACCTGAACCGCGTTGGCCGGCGAGCCGTTGACCGTGAATGTTGAGGTCGAGCGGTTGTAGCTGCCGACCAGCACGTCCACGGCGGAATCCAACTGAACGCTCGCGCCGCCGGCCCGGTTCAGCCCCGCCGCGGTCACTGCATCGGCGTTGGCCTGCGTGGTGTCGAAGGAGACAATATTCGCGCCGGCGAGTGCCGCGGCATCGGCGGCGTTCTGGAGCTGGTGCGCGACCAGATACACGTACGCCGTGTCGGAGGCCAGGCCGATGACCCCGACGAGCACGACCATGATAATCGCGACATAGACCAGCGCGATGCCGCGGGAACGCCGGGCTTGCGCCGGGACGGGAAGGGACGTGTTTTTTTTCATGGCAATTCCCCAGCAGCGGTTGACGTTCCCGACGTTCCCGAGTTACACGGTCGCGGCGTTGATCAGTCGAGTTTCGGTTCCTGCCGCGGAGTGGGCGGTCCGACCTGGGCGCGGCCCGGGGCGGACGGTGTGGCCTTGGTTTGCCTCTGGGCGCTTAGCTTGCCCAGGGTGTCGGCCGTCTGGTATTCGGCCTTGGCCCGCGCGGTATCGTGCCGCGCGTCGCAGAGAACTGCAAGGTTATAATGCGCGTCCGCGGGAAGCATCACGTGCATGTAGAGCGAGAGTGACTCATCGTACCGACCGAGGAGGCCCAGAGTCATCGCGAGGTTTGCGCGGTAGCGGGGCTCATCGGGCGCCATGCCCGAGGCACGGGTGAATGTCCGCAGGGCGGTGGCGTAGTCGCCCGAGAGCAACTGGCACATCCCCAGATCGTTGACGAGGATCACCTCGGCGGGGGCGCGCTTGAGGCCAATGTTCAAGACGCGCATGGCCTCCTGGATACGGCGCTGGCGCATCTGCGCTTCGGCGAGGTCGCAGTAGGCGGGGATGAACTCGGGATGATCCCGGACGATCTCTTCGAGGATCATCTGGGCCTCGGCGTCCTTCCCCTGGGTCGCGAGAATCTGTTCCAGCGCGTACATGGTCTTGGCCGTGGGGGCGCGCTTGGCGCCGGCCTCAAAGGCCAGGTCCGATTCGGTGGGCGGGGCGGGCGTGGGCTCTGCGACGGACGGGCGATTGGCGCACCCGCCTACGCCGGCCAACAGCAGGCTTGCCGCGACGATCCACCTGGAGCCGATTGTCTGAAATTTGCTGGGATTCATGGCATCCCCCCGCCGCTTCCGGACGGCGTTCCGCCGCCCCCGCCTCCCGTCGCCCCGCCCTGGCTCGACGACGAATTGGAGTTGCCGCCCTGTCCGGCCGACGAACCGAATGTCTGCTTGTTGGCCTCAGCGGTGAGGGCTCGGAGGACGGTGGTGGAAGGCGTGCCTTCTCCGCCCGCGGGGGCGTCGGCGATCTTCACGGTGGCCGGATCGACCCCGCCCTTGCGCAGCATGTCGCGGACGTAGCGCACGCGGGCGCTGTAGAGGGGTTCGGGCGCGTCGCCGGCACGGACGTTGAGCTGCCCGCCGCCGACCGTGCGGAGATGGGAGATCAGGACCGCCAGCTCGTCCTGCCCCAGTTCATTGAGGGTGTCGCTGTCGGCGGCGAAGTGGTACGGGAACAGGGTGTGCTGCGTGACGATGGCGCTGCGGATGCCCGCGTCGCCGATGGCGTCCACGATGCCCATGTCCTGGACCTGCATGGGCTGCGGGGGCGGACCCTTCGCCACGGGGGCGGGTTGCTTGTGGGCGCAGCCCGCGGCTGCCGCCAGCGCCACGACGACCGCGGCGGCGGTGCGTTTGGCGGTGCGGGCGGTCGAATTGATACGTGGGGTCTTCATATTCTCTATCTCTCTTTCCCGATGTTTACAGGTCCTGCCGATGTTTCTTTTCCGCGGCCAAGGGCGGCGATGCTATTTGGTCATCACGCCTTCGAGCATGATGAAGGCCGGCCCGGCCATGACGAGAACGGCGGCCGGGAAAATAAAGACGATCATGGGGAAGATGAGCTTCACGGCCATCTTCTCCGCCGACTCCTGGGCACGCTGGCTGCGCGTCTCGCGCATCGACGTGGCGAAGGTCCGCATTGCGTCCGTGATGCTGGTGCCGAAGCGGTCGGACTGCACGAGTACGGCGACGAGCGACGAGAGCTCGTCCGCGCCGGTCCGCTCGGCCATATGCCGCATGGCCTGGGCGCGGGCCGCGCCCAGGTGGATTTCAAGATTGGTCAGGGCCATCTCGTCGGCGAGGACGGGGCTGACGGCCCGCACCTCCTCGGTCACCGAGTTCCAGGCCATGTCGATTCCCATGCCGGCGGAGGCGCAGATTTCCAGGAGATCGATCGCGTCGGGCAGATGCCGGCGGATGTCGCCGCGACGGCGGGCGCGGCGCGAGGCGACGACCATGTTCGGCACGAAGAACAGCGCCAGCGAGCCGGTCATCGTCAACAGGATTTTGGTCTGGTTGTCCAGCGGGGCCAGGAGCGTCAACACACCGCACGCGACCAAGGCGACGGTGAAGAGCAGCGC
The DNA here is from genome assembly GCA_028288775.1 of Phycisphaerales bacterium. Taxonomy (GTDB): domain Bacteria; phylum Planctomycetota; class Phycisphaerae; order Tepidisphaerales; family Tepidisphaeraceae; genus RYN-428. The sequence goes on from JAQGHP010000379.1 coordinate 5,521, forward strand.
CTTGGCACCCAAATAAATCGCCGCGGCGTTGGGGTCGTGGTATCCGGCCTGCGTGAGCTTCTCGCGAAGAGACCTCGAGGTGCTACCCGAGGAGACCGCGGCGCCGAGGTTCTGCACAACGTCGGCGAATCGCCGCGAATCGGATTGCGGGGAAACGGACATCGTCCCATCCGCGAGCCCGCGGAGGCGATCCTGAAGCGGGGCCTTGAGCATCTGCCGCACGAGGAGACCGGCCCCACCGACCGCCACGACGGCGCCGCCTGCGAGCACGGGGATGACGAGTTCTTGGTTCATGACGTTGCGCTCACGGGGTCAGTTTCGACAGCCAGTTCATCATCAGCCACCCGCACAACAGGCCGACCGCGGAAAGGAACATGAGGAATTGCCCGGTCCCGGTCGTGTACAGCGGGCGCATGTAGCCGGGGTTGACGGTGGCGAGGAGCAAGAAGATAAAAAAAGGAAGGGCCAGCAGGATGCGCTTGCTGAACTGCGTTTGCGCCGTGAGGACGCGGACGCGCCGGGCGAGGCGGTTGCGCTCGCGGATCACGTTGGCCAGCCGCTCCATCATGTCGGCGAGGTTGCCGCCGCTGCTGAGCTGGATCACCACGCAGGTCGCGAAGAGCTTGAGGTCGTCGCTCTGGCTACGGCGGGCGATCTCGCGGAGCGCCTGGTCCATCGCGACGCCCAATTCCTGTTGCTGGCAGACTTCTGCGAAGAGCGCGCCGACGGGCTCGGGGAGTTCCTCGGAGATCATGCGAAAGGAACCCATGAGCGGGTGGCCGACGCGCAGCGAGCGGGCGGCCAGGTCCAGGGCATCGGTCAATTGCCGCTCGAAGGTGGCCCGGCGCTTGGAGATCCGTTGCGTCACGTAAATGTAGAAGGCCAGCAGCACCCCCACCGGCAGCGCCACGGAGGCCATCAGGCTGGAGGTGAGCAGGTAGCCCGCGACTGCGGCAACCCCCATCGCGCCGGCCACGCTCGTCAGGATGCTGCCCAGGGGCGCTTCGGCCCCGGCGTCGAGGCGCATGCGCTCGAGCCCGCGGGAAAGGCCGCCGTCGTTGCCAAGGCCCGGGACGATGGTGGTGGCCTCGCGGCCCTCGTGCCATAGCCGCAGAACGCGCCCGCCCGATCCGTCCTTCAAATCGGGCTGCACGAGCTTGAGGCGCTCCTCCACCTCGCTCGATTTGCGCTTGCGCTTCATCGACCAGAGCAGCACCATCACCAGCCAGACCGAGAGGATCAGCCCGAACGCGGCGACGGAGAGCAGGAGGTTGAAGAGTTTATGCGGGTCGCTAAACATGACGCCCCCCCGGCCGCGCCGGCACGCCGTTGGCAGGCCGGGCCGAGAGAATGCGGCGATGGAACAAGTCGTCGGGGAGCGCAGAGCCGCGCTCGCGGAGGCGGTCGAGCATCTGGGGGCGCACGCCGCAGGCTTCGAACTGCCCACGGGCGTTGCCCTCCCCGTCGATGCCCAACTGGCGGTATGTGAAAATGTCCTGGAGGCAGATCGCCTCGCCCTCGGTGCCCGTCACCTCGGAAATGTTGATGACCTTGCGGCGGCCGCCAGTCATGCGGCCGGTCTGGATCAGCAGGTCCAGCGCCGATGCCGTCTGCTGGCGAATGGCCGTCACGGGGAAGTTCAGGCCCGTCATGCTGACCATGTTTTCGATACGGCGGAGGGCGTCGCGCGGGTTGTTGGCGTGGACGGTGGTCATCGAGCCTTCGTGGCCCGTGTTCATGGCCTGGAGCATGTCCAGCGCTTCTGCACCGCGCACTTCGCCGATCACGATTCGGTCGGGGCGCATACGCAACGTATTGCGGAGCAGGTCGCGCTGCGTGACTTCGCCCTTGCCTTCAATGTTCGGGGGGCGCGTTTCCAGGCGGATGACGTGCTTGCGCTGCATCTGCAATTCAGCGGCGTCTTCGATGGTCACGACACGCTCGCCGGGCGGAATCCATCGCGAAAGCACGTTGAGGAGCGTGGTCTTGCCCGAGCCGGTGCCGCCCGAGACGAGGATGTTGATTTTGCTGCGGACGCACGCCTCCAGGAACATCGCCATCTCGCCCGTCAGGCTTTCCAACTCGACGAGCTTTTCGATGGAGATGGGGATGGTGCCGAATCGGCGAATGCTCATGGCCGGGCCATCGATGGCCAGCGGAGGGATGATCGCGTTGACACGGGAGCCGTCGGCGAGGCGGGCGTCGAGCATGGGGCAGCTCTCGTCGATGCGCCGGCCTACCGTCCCGGCGATCCGCTGGATCACCTGGATGAGCTGCGCGTCGTCGCGGAATGACGCGGTGGTTTCCTCGAGGCGGCCGAAGCGTTCGACGTAGATGAGGGAAGCGCCGTTGACGAGTACGTCGCTGACCATCGGGTCGCGGAGGAATTCTTCGACGGGCCCGAGGCCAAAGATTTCGTCGAGGACTTCGCGGAGCAGTTGCTGCTTTTCCGGGGCGGAAAGGGGGCAGCGCTGCTCGGTAAGGAGCATGTCAACCCGCCGCGAGCACTCGGCCTGAAGCTGCTCGACGGGCATGCGCCGCGCCTCGGCGAGGTCCATCGTCTCCAGGAGCCGCTTGTGGACGTTGGTCTTGATCTGCGAGGGGCTGGAGGACGCCGGAATCTGCGGGTTGTTGAGACGGCCGTTGCCGTTCATGTTGGTGTTCGTAAACATCTATCCACTCCTGGTTGCAGGCCGGGGCCGGCGGCCGGCTTTACGCCTTCGACCGGGCCGGCACGCGTTCCGCGGCGATAAGTCCCGTGGCAATTTTTAGAATTTCCCGGCGGAAATCAGACCGCGGCGCGGCCAGCGCCAGCGGCTTGCCCAAGTTCACGGCACTGGTGATCGTCTGGTAATCGTTCGACAGCGTCTCAAGGCTTTTCGTGGGCGCGAGCCCGAGGGCGTTGCGGGCCTCTTCCAGGCTGATGAGCATCTTTCGGCGGTGGTAGCGGCAGACCACCAGCCGCACGCCATCCGTCGCCACGCCCAATTGCGCGAGCCCGGCGAGCGTCTGCCGGGCGACTCGGATGTCTTTGATCGTGAGCTGCATCAGCAGCATCGTCATGTCGCTTTGTGCGGCCAGTTGGACCATCACCGCGAACGGCACGCGCGAAGCATCGACCACGGTCCACGCATAGGCGTTCTTGCACGCGTTCACCATCTGGCCCACGCGCATCGGGTCCATCGAAACGGCCCCGCCCAAACGCCCGCGGGCCGTGCTGATGAGGGCCTGGATCTGGTCCGAATGCTTCAGTGCGGTGCTCTGGATCAACTCCGCATCGATCGGCCCCGAGCGGTCGAGTAAATCGAGCAGGCCGTATTCGCCATCGACGCCCAGGTACGTTGCGGCTGCGCCGTAATCGTGATCCATGTCAACGACCAGCGACGGCCCGGCCGCGGACGTCTGGCCCAACAGTGCGAGTTCCGCCGCGAGGTTGACGGCGACGGTGGTGGCGCCGCATCCTCCCCCAGCCGACAGGATGGTCACCGCGCCCCCGCGCTGGGTCTTGCTCTGCGGCGGGCAAAGCCGCCGCAACACTCCGGCCAGGTCGCCCGGGATGGAGCCTTTGACCATGAAGTGCCGCGCGCCGACCTGCATGGCTTCCAGCAGCAGATCGCTCTGGAGAGAGCCGGAGAGGACGACGAACCGGGTGTCGGTAAACCTGCGCGCCAGCGGCTCGATGGCCGCAAGGGTTTGATGCGGATGATCGTCGATGTCCACGAGGGCCGCGGGAACGGCCGATTGTTCGAGGCGGGCGGCCAGGTCGCTTAGGCTGCGGCAGACGTCGGCCGCATCGAGTTTTCCGTTCGATTCCAGCGCGGACGTGACCGCAGAAACGGTCGCCGTCTCATTCGTCAACAGCAATACGTGCTTCACAGGCATACCACACAATTTCGTCCTGTTTCGGGCCTGCGGCCGCGTGCCTCACGAGCACCGTCGCTCATGCGCGATCCGTCTCTTGTGGTGCAGGCTTTCAGCCCGCAAACGCAGCCTGAAAGGCTGCACCACAAGCGCGAGATTGCGCTCGCCCATTTAGTGGGCGGCGGTGTTGGACTTGTCCGCGGGCGCCGCTTCATAGCTGACCCACGCCCCGGGCCCGCGCAGGCGGTTGAGGCCTGCCTGCCGCATCCACTCGGCGTCCGCCGGCGAGACCTTGCCCGGCGATCGCCCTTCGATCCGGCCCACGGAATACAACTCCCAATCGTTGGGAACGATGTGTGTCACTCCCGGCAACGGCGGGTTGGCCTTCAGCAATCCCGGCTCCACCAGCGACGCCGAAACGAGCAACACGAGCTCCGTGTCGCCCTGTTGGTAGCGCACCGAGCGGAAAAGCGCACCGAGGATCGGCAGGTCACCCAGGCCAGGGACGCGCGACGCGCGGGCCTGGGTCGTCTGGCTGATCAGCCCCGCCATGGCGAAAGTCTGGCCGCTGTTGAGCTCCAGAACCGTTTCGGCCCGGCGGGTGAGGAGGCCCGGGATGGCAAAGCCTTCGAGCTGCACCGATCCGACGCCGTTGGAAAGCTCGCTGACTTCCGGCGCGACGTGCAGGCGAATCTTGTTGTCCCCCAGGACCGTCGGCTGGAATTTCAGGCGAACGCCGAACTCTTTGTATTGGACGGTGATGGCCGAGGAAGTCGATCCGCCGCTCACTTGGGGAACGGGGATCGGGAATTCGCCGCCCGCCAGGAAGCTGGCAGTTTCGCCGCTGATGGCGACGAGGCTGGGTTCGGCCAGGACGCGGAGGTATTGATTTTCGGCCAGGGCCTGCACGAAGAATTCGAGGTTGGCTTGCGGGAAGCCGGCGAAGAGCGTGGCGGAGGGGGCAACGCCGGTGGGCGAGAGGAATTGAACCGGCAGCCGTTGGCCGCTGACGGCAGTGCCACCCGGGACGCCGATGTTTAACGGATTCAGCGGGCCGCCCCCGTCGGGGCCGATCGTCGAGCCGCCGTAGAAGTTGCCGCCGGAGTGAAACGCGTTGATGCCCAACGAGCGGATCGCCGTGCGGTTGGCCTCGGCGAGGGTCACCTTGATCTGCACCTGCTGCAGACCGGCGACGGTCGTCATGTCCACGTATTTGAGCTGGGCGGCTTCGAGAAATTTATGAAGATTCGCGGCCTCCTCGGCCCGTCCGAGCTTGCCGCTGATGACCAGCACGTCATTGGAGATGCGCACGTCAAAATCAGACTTGGGGAACAGCTTGGCCAATTCGCTCCGAACGACCGCGCGGTCGAGGCTCACGACCACCGGCGCCGAGCGGGCCTGCTCGTCGGCTCCCCACATGATGACGTCCGTGGTGCCCACGGACTTGCCCGCGACGAGCACCTGCCGGGGGGTGAGCACCTGGATGTCGGCGATCTTGGGATCGGAGACCGATACCCGCTTGATGGGCCACGGCGCCTGCACCAGCGTGGAGCGGCCGGTGAAGACCGCGATGGGCGGCAACTGTGCGACGTCGGGGACCACTTCACCGGGCTGCGTGGCCGGACCTTCGGCCCGCGCCATGCCCCGCCCCGAGTAAAGTGCCGCCGCCAATACCGCGCAGCCGACACGCCCTACAGCCGATAGACTTCGTTTTAGTTCGCTTGCCATGTTCTCGATCCCGATGTCAGTTGTGATCAGACCCCAACGCCTGCAGCCGATCGTCGCCCGAGCCTTGCTTTTCCCCCGTGCCTTGTTTTTCCGTTGCCGACGCCGGCAGCGGGAAGGAGCGGGTTTCGACTTGTGTGCCGTGGAGGACGGTCGTGTCCCAGTGCGGCGCGACGACCTCGATGGCCGGACGGGTCGTCGACTGTTTGTCGGCTTCCGACCTGCCGAAAGTGCCCATGACGGTCTTGAGCGTCGCCTCCCAGGCCTTGTTCAGTTCCGCGGGAGG
>JAQGHP010000403.1 GCA_028288775.1 Phycisphaerales bacterium
TGATTGAGTACGAGGTTATCTCGAGCAACACCCTGGGCAACGCTCCGCCCGAGCGGCCGACCGCCAGCGTGATCGACCCGCAGATCGAGGAATACGCCCGCCGCCCACAAGTGAGCGGGGAAGACTCTTCCGGCCCGCTGGCCGCCCGGCGCAAGAAGAGCGCTGCCTCTGGCCCCGACCCGCTGGACGAGCAGATCGCCGCAAACATCGAGAAGCACCTGAAGACGAGTTTCACCTACACGCTCGACCTCACCGACACCCGCCGGATCGAGGGGCGCGACCCGCTCGTCGCGTTCCTTTATGATTTCAAGAAGGGCCACTGCGAATATTTCGCCGGGGCCATGACACTCATGTGCCAGAGCCTGGGGCTGACGGCGCGGATGGTGGTCGGGTTCCACTGCGACGAGTACAACACGATGGGCGACTACTACATCGTGCGCCAGTCGCACGCCCACGCGTGGGTGGAGGTGCTGACCCCCGACGGCTGGAAGACCTTCGACCCCACCAGCGACCGCGACGACGCCGAGCACGCCCGCCAGGCCGGCGTCTGGCAGAACGTCCGCCATTTTTTCGATTACCTGGAATACAATTACGCCAACTCCGTGATCGCCTACAGCAACGACGACCGCACCAACTTGATTCAGGCCGCGGATACGGGGATGTCCAAGCTCGCGGTGCGTTCGACGATGGGCCTCGACGCTTTCCGCCGCCACGGCCTGCGCGACCCGCGGGTCTTCCCCCTGTTCTGGAACTTGTCATCCGGCGTACTGGCTTCCGTGATGGGCCTCGTCATGGCAACGGGGCTGGCGTTCATCATCCGATTCGCTTGGGAGAAATGGCAACTGCGCCGCCGGGCCCATCGAATTGGCATCGATTCCCTCCCCCCCGACGAGCAAATGCGCCTCGCCCGCCAGCTGGGCTTCTACGACGACCTGCTCCAACTGCTCGGCCGCCACCAGATCGCCCGCCCGCGCCACCTCACGCCGTTGGAATTCAGCCGCTCGTTGCTGTTCCTCTCCGCCGGGGCATACGAGACCGTCTCGCGCCTCACGGAGCTCTTTTATAGAGTCCGCTTCGGCCGCGCCGAACTAAGCCCCGCGCGGAGAAAGCGCCTGAACACGGTCATAGAAAGATTGGAAGCAGAACTCGCCGCCGGAACCGGGCGAATGGGGAGGCCAAGCGCGAGGGAGGGGTGGGACGGGCGTAAAACGCAGGGCGTGCTGCATGAACGTGGTGCGTGAAACGTGAAAACGTGAAACGTGAGAAGACGGGGCGAATGGCCATCTTCTCACGTTTCACGTTTTCACGTTTTCACGCACCACGTTTCACGTTTCAGGATCACGTTTCAGGAATCATCTCTCCATCCCCCGAAACCGCTCCTCGTCCATGATGACGTTGTTGTAGCGGAGCAGCGTGCCCTTGGCGCGCTCCAGACGGGCGATGGCGACGTTGTAGCTGGCGATGGCGAGCGACTCCTGGCGACGGGCCTCGGCCAGACGCTCCTGCGAGTCGAGTTCCAGCTGCACGAACGTCGGCGTCAGCGGCTCGCCGTTGGCCCGGCGATCTTCCAGGGCGGCCAGCTCATCGGCCGTCGCGAAACGCGCCCGGCGGCGGCCGTCCATTTCGTGCCACGTCGTGCCCACCTCACGCAGCGCCTGCGTCACGTCCAGCGTCACCTGCGAAAGTAGGTTCTGGTACTGCGCGATCGCCTGCTCGTACTGGAGCCACGACCGCCGATAGACCGACCGCGCTTCGCGGTTGCCAAGCGGCAGCTCGAAGTTCAAACCGAGCGACCAGCCGGCGTGCGAGGAATTGCCCCACTGATTGTGGAACGTGGCGCCTTGGTTCTGCGCCAATCCTTCCAGCGTGAACGCCGCGGTCAGATCGAGCTTGGGCTGGAGATTGTTCTTGGCAACTTCCGCCGCGATCACCGCGTCCTGAATTCGCAGCAACTGCTGCCCCAGCTCCAGACGGTTATTGACGGCGGTGGCGACCTGGTCGGCGAGCAAAAACTGAATCCGCGCTTCCGAGGGCGGATCAAAGGGCAGGATGACGGTCGCCCCGGCGACGGGGAAATCCGGGTCGTTCATCCGCTTCTTTATGTCATCAGAGACGTCGCGGATGCGCGCCTGCGCCCGGATCAGCACCGCCTGCCGCGTCTCGATGGAAGCCTGCGCCTGCGAGGTCTGCACGCGCGACACGTCCCCCCCGGCGTTCCTTCGGCCGACCAGAATGTCGAACATCGTGAACGACCGCCTCAGTAGCTCTTCCTGAATCAGCACTTCCTGCTCGGCCTCCTGCAACTGCCAGTAGTCCTTTTCCAACTCGGCGATGTTGTCCTCCAGCGACTTGCGGAAATCGAGCACCGCCACGCGGTAGTCGTTGCGGGCGATGGTGATCTTCGCCTGGTTGATCTGGTAGCCGAAATCGCGGAGCAGAGGCTGGGTAAGCTGGAACTTGAGCTGGTCATCCCAGTACGGGTTGAGCACGAATCGGCGGGGGAGCAGGTAATTATATTGCGTCTGGTAACTGAGCTGTGCCTGCCCGCCCGTGGGCAGGAGCTGCTTGATCCCCGTCTCGGCGGTGTAGACCTCGCCGCGCTCCACGTTCAGCACCTCCGACGTGGTGGGATTCAGCGGATTCTGAATCGCCTGCCCGGCAAAGGGCTGGTCCTGATGCTCGTACTTCACGTTGGTGAAGAAAACCGGATCGAACCGAGCCTGGGCCTCGAGGATGCGGGTCTTTGCAACCGCCGGGTCATAGCCGGCAACGCGCACTTCGTTGCTGTGGAGGACGGACCGCTGGATTACGTCCTGCAGCGGCATGCGCACGACGATTTCACCCGGTGCGACCCGCGGGGGAACCGTCATCTCTCTGCCGCCCGCGGGCTGCGTCGTGCTCGCGCGCTGGGTGGCGGCGGGCTGGGTCGACGCGGGCTCCGTGGCCGGCTGCGTATCGGCGGGACCGGATGCCGGCTGGGTGGCGGGGTCGGTCGCCGGGGAGCCGATGTCTTCCAGCGTCGTGGGAAGGGCCGGCAGCTTCTCCTCGCCCACCTCGCGGCTGGGGATGCGCTCTGCCCGCTGAATCGCCAGCGGATCAAAGCGGGGCGGGTCTTTAAGCCCGCAGCCGGCCAGACCACACCCTGCGACTGCCATCGCCAAAGCTGTAACGGTAGATGCCCGCAGTCCCTTACGCATATTTTCGACTCCGTCCGCGAGGAAAGCCCGAACCCACAATGCGGCCGGGATTATAAAGACGCCGCGGCCCGACGCCACCATCGCTTTTTCGCAATTGGCAAGTAATGTTGAGCCGCCCGTTGCCGCCCGGGTGTTCCGATAAACACGCCAATCCCGATCATCGGCACATCCCGTCGCGAATCTTCTGCGATCCGTGGCGGACCCGCAACATTGCGCATTTGCCCGGCCGGCCCGAGCCGGTATCATGTCCCGCTATGCCGCCATCCCCTGAACCGAGGCAGAAGACGCCGCAGCAGTTGGTGGACGATCTCGCGCTCTACCCGCCGCACGCATACGATTTCCTCCAGGAAGGTCTGGAATTCACCGTCCGCAGGATCCACAACGCCCCCTCCAAGCCGAAGGAGAGCCGCCACGTAGACGGTCGCCAGTTGTGTGAGGGACTGCGCGAATTGGCCCTGGAAAAGTGGGGCCGCCTGGCCCGCACGGTACTCCACCGCTGGAACATTACCTCGACGCTCGACTTCGGCCGCATCGTCTTCGCCCTGATTGAAGTGGGGCAGATGCAAAAGACGGACGCGGACACCCTCGAAGACTTCAAGAACGTCTACGACTTCAAGGCCGCATTCGAATCGGGCTATCGCATTCCGAGTGGTTCATGAGCAAGGGCAGAGACCCGCGCAAGCCGCGTCCCCGCCCGTCTCGCACTGACGCCCCCATTCCCGAACAGAAGGGCGACGAGCCGCCGTTTCCTCCGCCGCTCAAGCCACGACGCACGCTGTTTATCATCCTCGCGCTATTGGTAGTTGCCTGGCTTATCGCGCTGCTGGTGATCTATTTCGTCACCGTCTACCCGAACCGCGCCAAGCCGCATTCCATCGAAAACGACCGTCCGGATTCGGGGATGATCGATCGTCCGAAGCCGGTGCGGGCATCCTAAACAACCATGAGTGCTGGTGCGCTTGTGGTGCAGCCTTTCGGGCTGCAGACGCAGGCTGAAAGCCTGCACCACAATTTACAAATGGTGCATGGTTATTTAGAACGCAAAGTAGCTATTCACGGCGCTTCGCCGCCCCTGCCGTCCCCATCGCCCCCTTCAGATCAAAACCGTACGCGAGCCCCGCAAGCAGAAGCTCGCCCGCCGTCGCCCACAATCGCAGCAGCACGCTCAGAAACGCCAGAAACCCCAGCAGCGCCTTGGGATCATCAAAGTGCTGTCGCACTGCCGGGGGCAATACAAATCGCATTGCGGTCACGAACACCAGCTCGCGCACCCCGATCCCCCCCGGCGCCCACACCGCCAAAAACCCCGCGCACCACGCCAGCGAATACGCCCCCGCGACCACCCACCACTTCGTGAACTGCAATCCCAACGGCCGGGCCGTCAGCACCCAAATCGCCAGGCTCTGCCAGACCAACCCCAATACCGTCCACGCCAGCAGCCCGGCCAGAATCCCAAACCCCAACTTCCTGACCACCGCCGGCTTCCCGATGCGGCACATCACGCGGTTCACCAATCCGTAAAACACCTTCGGATGCAGCAGCAGGAACAGCACCGGCACCAGCGCCATTGCACAAAACATCCATCCCCGCGCTACGCCATGCAGGTGCTTGGTGCCGTCCCACAGCAGGCAACTCAGCGCCACCAGCACGTTCGCCAGGAGGAACAAAACCAATTCAAGAATCTGGCTGGTGGAGCAAACCGACCCGCTTACGCCGTAAGGCCTGGCAAGGTACGCCCGCCCGACCACCTGCCATATCACGCCCGGCAGATACCGCGCCAGCTCGCTGCTCGACCAGATGCGCGTCGCCGGCGCAATCGGCAGCCGATGCCCGAATCCCAGGAGAATCCGCCGCCAGCACAATGAGCGGAAAACAAACAGGAATCCCGCGAACATCGCCGACGCGAGAAAGAACCGCCCCCAGCTCAATAGCCAGACGTGGGACTTGAAATGATTCCAGTTGATGAAGATCGGCCGACTGATCCAGAGGAAAATCCCGAGCGTAATTACGATCCCGATCAGCCGCCGCACCCACGCCGGCCCCGACCGCGCCCGAGTACGCCGCGCATAGGGCAACGGATCGCTCCCGGAGCCCTCCGCCCCCAACGCACTAATAGGCTGATCGACCCTCACGCGGCGGGATTCTAAGCGCCCGCCGCATTAGACGCGAGATGCCAGCCCCGGAGCTTCGAAGTGACCCGAGCCCCGATGTGGCACAGCCGCCCCGGCTGTGATTTCATGTGGCACGGCCGCCCCCGGCTGTGATTCCGCCGTAGGCGGAACATGAAAACACAGCCG
>JAQGHP010000014.1 GCA_028288775.1 Phycisphaerales bacterium
GCTCCTCTCCGACTGGCGCCGCCTCACCAGCAGCGACCATTTCTATTACATGTGTACCAAGCACTGGGCCGACCCCGCCCAGCAGAAGTATTTCAGCCCCTACGAAAGCCCCTACGATAGTTATATCAATTTCATGAATGTCCTGGATAACATCCAATCGCGCCTCCGCGAGTAGCCGGCGCAGCCGCTTCCGTTTGTCATAATCTTAATCCTAATCTTAATCTTAATCGTCTGTTACGACGCCGAAGCGGGGACACGGGGGGAGCAGACCGAGTAAGAGTAAGAGTAGGAGTAAGAGTAAGATAAGCGGAAGCGGCTGCGCCGGCGGGGGAGGGGACGGGGGGAGCAGAGGGATTAAGATTAAGATTAAGATTAAGATTAGGATGAAGGGAGGCGGCTGCGCCGGCTACTCTCTTAGGCGCGACTGGATGTTATCCAAGACATTCATGAAATTGATATAACTATCGTAGGGGCTTTCGTAGGGGCTGAAATACTTCTGTTGGGCGGGGTCGGCCCAGTGCTTGGTACACATGTAATAGAAATGGTCGCTGCTGGTCAGCCGACGCCAGTCGGAGAGGAGCTGCTGGTCGCCCTTTTCCTTGAGGCCGGCCTCCAGCTTGTACAGCTCGTGCAGGGCGTTGGATTGCATGGCGTTGCCCAGCCAACTGGACAAGTCGCGCTCGGCATCGGCCCAGGAGATCATGTGGGGGACGTCGATTTCCCCGGCGGGCTCGTAGCGGTCGATGGTTTGGGAGGGGGTGAGAAAATCATTGTCGCCGCGTTCGAGAACCTTGGCGGGGAGGTGGCGGAGGAAATCGAAGATTCCCGTATCCGCCCAGTGACGTTCGCCGAAGGTTTCGTAGTCGAAGAAGAGGTTGCAGAGGAAGCCGTTGCCGTTGATCTGGCTGACCCAGAGGGCGAACTTCTCGGCAGTCAGCGGCCATTGCTCCCACGTGCGGCTGGAAAAGCGAAACGCGATGTCATCGCTGAGGCGGTAATTCTTCAGCAAGACCTTGATCTTCGCGTGCGGCGGGCGGTAGACGAAATTGGGGCTGCGGGTGCCGAGGATATGATCGGCCCCCTCGGTGATGATCGCATCGTACCCCGCGTGGGCGATGAAGTGGGCGAGATCATTATTGTAAATCAACTCCGTATTGCGGAAGACCCGCGGCTCCTGGTTGAACAGCTCCTTGACGAGCTTGCGGTGCTGCTCGACCTGGGCGCGGAACTCTTCTCGCGAGTACAGAAACGCCAGGGAATGGTGATAGGTTTCGTCGAGGAACTCGACGCAGCCGGTCGCGGCAAGTTCCTGGAAACCTTCGAGGGCCTCGGGGACGTACTGGCGGAATTGTTCGAGGGCTGCGCCGGTGAGGGAGAGTGCGCAGCGGAAGCGGCCGTGGTGGGCGCGGATGGTTTCGAGCAGGACCTTGTTGGCGGGGATGTAGGATTTCTGGGCGACTTTGCGGAGGGTTTCGGCGTTTTTGTAGTCGTCGAAGTAATGGCGGTCGGTGTCGAAGACGCTGTACCGCCGCAGTCGGAAGGGCTGATGGACCTGGAAATACAAAACAACGCTTGCCATGTCGGGCGACATTCTACTGAGGGATGGGCGGAGGGGAAGGACTGGGGACTGAGGACTGAGGACTGAGGACTGAGGACTGAGTCGGGGGGAGCGGGGCGGGTGAGGGGTCAGAAGTCAGGAGCCAGAAGCCAGAAGCCAGGAGAAGAGCGCACGGAAACGGGTGCCGACGAATGGCGGGAAAGCCCGTAGGGTGGGTGTACTCGCCCACCGTTGGGCGCGCGATGGCGACCGGTGGGCGAGTACGCCCACCCTACGTGGGTAGCGATGAGGGCCTAATGTGGAAGCGGCCCAAATAATATAGTCTGGCTTCTGGCTTCTGGCTTCTGGCTTCTGGCTCCTGACTTCTGGCTCCTTTCCCGACTCCTCTCTTCCCGGAGACTTTGTGATCGAGACATCGGACAACCCGCGCGACTGGACGGAGGAGCGGGTGCTGGAGCAGTGCCGGTGGGAGGCGTTTCGGGGGCCGGGACCGGGGGGGCAGAAGCGGAACAAGACCAGCTCGGCGGTGCGGGTGACGCATGTGCCAAGCGGGATCAGCGCGACGGCCGCGGAGTCAAGGTCGCAGGCGGGCAATCGCCGGGCGGCGCTAAGGCGGTTGCGCCTGCGCATGGCGCTGGAGCTGCGGAGCGTCGTGACGCACGAGGGCTTTGCGCTGCCCGAGTGGTTGGCTGAGATGCTGGGATCGGGGAAGCGGCTGAAGGTTTCGCCGCGGGATGGGGCGTATCTATCGGTGGTGGGATTGGTGGTGGACCTGCTCGACGCCAGCGGCGGGTCGGTGTCGGTGGCCGCGGGGATGTTGGGGGTATCGACGGCGAACCTTGTGGACTTTCTTCAGCGGGATGAAGAGTTGTTATCGTTCGTGAATCGAATGCGCGTGGGGGGAAAGTTGAAGCCGCTGGGCGGGGCGCGGAGATGAGGCGTGGGAAGTTCGGGAGTTGAGCCTAGAGCACTACTCGGTCGGTTTGAGTGTGGCGCTGTCGCTGTCGCGGGTGGAGGGGAGTTCGCCGCTGAGTTGCAGATCTACCAGGCCCAAGAGCTGCTCGGGGTCGATGGGCTTGATGAGCAGCGGCGGCAGCTCGGGCGTGGGGAGGTTGTGCATCTTGTGCTGAATCCGATTCAGCGGCATGCCCGACAACAAAATCACCGGCAGCGCCCGGCGGTGCTGCTGCAAATAGGTGAGCACCGTAAATCCATCGGCGCCGGGCATGTTCAAATCGAGAAGGATCAGGTCGACGGTTTTTTCCTTGAGGTGGGCGATCGCCACGTCGCCGTCGCCGGCTTCGTCAACGGCGAACCCGCTGCCGCGCAGGAAGTGCGCGAGGGCGCGCCGCTCGACGGGGGAATCATCGCAGAGCAGAATGCGCGACTGTGATTGGGAAACGTCTGTGAGCATGCACACCGACTTCCGCTACACACATCTTAAGATACACTCTATTGTCCGGTTGCGTGGCAAGATAGGCAATACTTAATATTTTGGTTCGGCTCGTTGCGTATCGGGCGTGGTGGATAGGTCGGTGCGAGGATTTGCCATTGACACTCCGGATCGCGGCTTTACAATTCCTCGCGACAATTGAATATCGCTCTTATCCAGAGTGGCTGAGGGTTGGGCCCTATGACGCCACAGCAACCGGCGGATGCCCGCGAAAAATCGCGGGGGACCGTTTGGTGCTAACTCCTTCCCGTTCGCCCGGCACGTGTGCCGCGGCAGGTCCGGGGCAGATAAGAAGACGCTTCCAAGCACGTGACGCCAAAGCCTCTTCTTATCGGAAGAGGCTTTTCTTTTTTTGTCCCTGGTCCGTGGTCATTTGTCCTTTGTCATTCGGCAACTCGCGATGGACGAAGGACAAATGACCAATGACAATGGACATTCGGAGATCGTCATGAGCTACGTTCTTGGTCTCAAGTGCAAGGAATGCGGGCACCGCGCCCCGGTTTCCCCCGTTCACGTCTGCGAGCAGTGCTTCGGGCCGTACGAAGTCGAGTACGACTACGCGAAGATGAAGGGAAAAGTCACCCGCGCCTCCATCGCGGCGGGGCCCAAGAGCCTGTGGCGGTACAAAGATCTGCTCCCCGTGGAAGTGCCGGCAACCGGGTTTCATTCCGGCTTTACGCCGCTGAAGCGGGCCGATCGCCTGGCGAAGGAACTGGGGTGCAAGGAATTGTGGATCAAGGACGATTCCTGCAACTATCCGACATACTCGTATAAGGAGCGCGTCGTCTCGGTCGCGATCAGCAAGGCGATTGAGTTCGGCTTCGATACGGTCGGCTGCGCGAGCACGGGGAATCTGGCGAACTCCACCGCCGCCCACGCGGCTCAGGCGGGCCTTCGCTGCTTCGTGATGATTCCGCACGATCTGGAGCAGGGCAAGGTGCTGGGCTCGCTGATCTTCGGGCCGCACATGGTGCGCATTCGGGGGACGTATGATGACGTGAACCGCCTCTGCACTGAGATCGCGGATAAGTACGGCTGGGCGATCGTGAACGTCAACCTGCGGCCGTATTACACGGAAGGGGCGAAGACGTACGGATTTGAAATTGCCGAGCAGCTCGGCTGGCGGCTGCCGCAGCATACGGTGGTGCCGACGGCGGGCGGGACGATCCTTCCCAAGATTCACAAGGCGTACAAGGAGTTCATCGAGCTGGGCATCGTCGAGGACACCGGCGCGAAGATCTATTCCGCCCAAGCGGCGGGCTGCAACCCGGTGGTGACCGCCATCCAGAAGGGCAGCGACATCGTCGAGCCGCAGAAGCCGCGCACCATCGCCAAGAGCATCGCCATCGGCAACCCCGCCGACGGGTATTACGCGGTCAAAGTTGTTCAAGAGTCCGGCGGCTGGGGCGAGAGTGCGACCGACCGTGAGATCATCGACGCGATCAAGTTGCTCGCCCGCACCGAAGGCATCTGGACCGAGCCGGCAGGTGGCACGACGCTGGCAGCGACGATCAAGTTGATTGAATCGGGGCGAATTCCGCGGGATGAATCCATCGTCGTGAGCATCACGGGAAACGGGCTCAAAACGCAGGAAGTAGTGGTGGAAGATTTGCCGTACCCAGTGGTGATTGAGCCGAAGCTTTCGGAGTTCGACAAGCTGCTGGAGGGGCAGGGGAAAGCGCCGCATGAGCCGGCCGCGGAGCAACGCACGGGTGGTAAGGTTGCCGTGACGGCTTGATGCCGTATCATCATATGACATATGACGATCCATTCACGGTTTCAGCCATAGAATCATAATGCCAGCGGCTGGAGAGCGCTGATTGGGAGTGAACATGAGTACTGGGACGGCCACCAAAAATGATGAGCCTACGATCCTGAGCCGAGCGATCGACCCGTCGAACGGGAGTTGGCCTGTCGAGGTTGCGAAGGGAATTCTATCCATCGCCTTGTCGCCGTCCGACCGGCAGCGTATGGACGAACTCGCCGCCAAGGCCCAAAGCGCGAGCTTGGATTCGGACGAAGAGATCGAAATTGAAAGCTATCGGCAGGCTTCGCGCCTGCTGGAATTGATGAAAGCTAAGGCGCGAGCGTCGGTGGCGCGAAGCGGCCAGACGCATTGAGGGCACATGAATCGCGCTCTGGAGCAACAAGTTTGGGAGCGTGTCCGATCCTTTTGCGAGTACTGTCGGTTCTCGTCGCAATATGCTGAAGCGCCGTTTCAGGTCGACCATATTGTCGCGCAAAAACACGGAGGCGAGTCGGTTCCCGAAAACCTCGCTCTTTCCTGCTAGAACTGCAACAGCTACAAGGGACCAAACATTGCGGGCATCGACCCTGTAAGCGGCAAAATGGTGAGGCTCTTCAATCCCCGGCGTGATAGGTGGGCAGACCACTTCGTTTGGCAGGATCCAGTACTTGCCGGACGGACGGCAGTAGGACGCGCTACGATCCAGGTTTTATGGATAAACCATCCACTGCGGGTTGAAACCCGAAAATGGCTGATCGAGGCGAATTTATTTCCGCCGGACTAAAATGATTGGTTCCCGCTTAAATGTCCCGGTATTCCCTTGGACTCTATTCCGGATGTCCCGCGAACCACGAAACAGGAAGATTTATGAGCGTTAAAGTCCGCATCCCCTCTCCCCTCCGCAGTTACACCAACGGCGCCGACGTCGTCGAAGCCCAGGGCGCGAGCATCGCCGAGGTGCTCGACAGCGTGAAGGCCAGCGCGCCCGGCATTGAAACGCGGCTGTTCAAGGGCCCGGCGCAGCTTAACCGTTTCGTCAATGTCTATCTGAACGACGAAGACATCCGCTTCCTCAAGAACCTGGAGACGCCGGTCAAGGAAGGCGATGAGATCAGCATCGTCCCGGCAATCGCGGGCGGAATGTAGGCGCCGCCGGAGCGTGAGACGGGAAGGTGACGTTCGTCCTTTCACGTTCCATGATCCAGGTTCCAACACAGGAGTGCCCGATGGCGGAAACCCCCTATTCCAAACGTTGCTGGTTCACCTTCCCGACGCGCAATCAGGTTGAGCAGCCGATCATCTGGCAGATGAGCCAGAAATTCCCGCGCGTCAGCTTCGACATCCGCCAGGCGAGCGTTCAGAACGAGATCGGCATCATGGCCGTGCTGCTCACCGGTGCAGAGAATGAAGTGAACGCGGCCATGGAATTCCTCCGCTCCAAGGGCGTGATGGTCGAGCCGATTGAGAAGAGCGTCGTGGAAGGATAGGAAGTGTCATGCCCACGCCATTCCCCGGCATGGACCCGTTCTTGGAACATCCCGCGTGGCGATCTGATTTTCACGACCGCTTTATTAACTGGTGGTCCGAGGTGATCGCCGATCAGTTGCCCCCGGGTGCGACGCCTGCATTTGGGAGCGGGTGTATCTGATTGAGCCCGACGAACCTTCACGCCGAATAGGGCCGGACGTGACAGTGGAGCGAGACGGCTCCGCCCCGCGAACCCCCAGGCTACCGCGGCGTCGGCCCTCGAGCCCGAGCACGCGGGCCCCGCGGCGGGCGAGCTCATAACATATGCAAGCGCCCATCGCTCCCACGCCGACTACGATCACGTCATACGCGGCCACGTCACGCATCGTAATCTTCTTTTCCCCGTGCGCGCGGGGGGCGTTCGGCGGAGCCGGACCTACGGAATGCCGACATACTCGACACCTGCCGGGGGAGTTGTCTGCTCTGGACAGGGCCGCTGGGCTCCGTTACAATATCATGCCATCGGAGTCGTGCGAGGGCTTCGGTGTCCAAATTTTTTGGGTGCTTGAAACTACATTTATTGCTTGCCTGACGATCAGGAGGGGCGAGGCATGGGGTTGCGTCACAAAATACGTATCGGGCGGCGTGTCGGGTTCGGGCGGCCGGTGATTGACTTGCTGGAGCGGCGGGTGCTGCTCAGCGCCGCCGACCTCGATCCCACATTCGGCGCCGGCGGCAGCGTGGTCGCCCCGTCCGGGGCGTTGCAGAATCCGGGCCAGGCGGTCGTCGTGCAATCCGACGGCAAGTTGCTCGTGGTGGAATCGGGGCCCGCGAATTACCGCGCTTTTGCCGCACACTCCGAGTTCACGGTCGCGCGCTATACCGCCGCGGGCGCACTCGATGCCACGTTCGCTTTACGCGGCACGGAGACCATTCCGGTCACCGCCAACTGCTTCTGCGACGCGATCGCCCTGCAGTCGGACGGGAAAATTGTGCTGGGGGGAGTTGCGAGCGCCAGTTCCACGGCGACCACATCGCAATACGTGCTCATACGCCTGAATGCCGACGGTTCGCCCGACCCAACTTTCGGGGCCGGCGGCATAGTTACGGCAAGCCTCAACTGCACCCTCGCCCGCTCGGCGCTGGGGATTCAGGATGACGGCAAGATTGTGATCGCCGGCAACGCCACGTCCACGCAGAACGTCGCACAGTTCGGCGTCCTCCGCTTCAATACGGACGGGAGCCCCGACACCGGCTTCGGCACCGCCGGGGTCGTTACGACCGGGATCGCCGGCCAGGAAGACGACGTGTGGTCGGTGGCCTTCGATGCCCAAAAGCGGATTGTCGTGGCGGGCGACGCGTACGGCACGACCGCCACCCATTCGTTCCTGGCCCGCTACAACGCGGATGGGACTCTCGACAGCACATTCGCGAGCGGCGGGACAATGTTATCGGCGCAGGGTTTCCGCGATTTTGTCTCGTCGGTGAAAGTTACTGCGGACGGCAAAATCGTGACGGCGGGCGCTGTTAACTCCACGTCTGACAGCGGCAGCCATCTAGCCATCTCGCGCTACAATGGCGACGGGAGCCCGGACGTGACATACGGAACCGGGGGTGTGGCCACCCTCGCCATTCAATTCGATTCCGTGGGCGCTTACGCGATGGCCATGGCTGCCGACGGGTCCATCAGTGCCGTGGGCAGTTCTTATCGAGACCCGTCGTCCAACGGCGCGCCGAATTTCGTGCTGGCCGCCCGTTTCAACCCGGCCGGCGTGTACGATCCTGCATTCGGCGGCACCGTGCCAATGGATGGCATTTTTTACGGCGTCGCCTTGCTGCCTACCGGGTCGGTGGTCGCGGTCGGGGATCACAATACCACCGCTCTGCTCGTCCGCTACACCTCGGCGGGCGGGCTCGATCCGAGCTTCGGCCTGGCGGGCGTGGCTACCACGGACTTCACCTTCCTCCCGGGCGTCACCGCCGGGCTGCAGCCGGACGGGAAATTGGTCGTCGGGAACTACGGCGCCGGCACGACGCTCGTCCGCTTTAATTCGGATGGTTCGCCTGACAAGACCTTTGGCGCGGGGGGCCGTGTCACGCCCGCGCTGGGCGGCCCGATGGCCATTCAGGGTGACGGCAAGATATTGAAAGCGGATGAAGTCTTGAATGGGTCGAGCACATGGGAGGTAGTGCGATACAACGCGGACGGCACGGTCGACCGCACGTTCGGCTCCGGCGGTGAAGCGGCCATCCACTTAAAGCTGCCGTACGGCTACACCGGCGCTAATGTGATCGACATCAGCGTGCAACCCGGCGGCGACATGGTCATCGGGGGCGATATAGAAACCTACGGCCCAGGCGGCCTTCACGGCTTCGCGCTCGCACGCCTCACGCCCTCGGGCACGCAGGATCTGACATTCGGTAGCGGCGGCACGACGTCCATGACAATCGCCGCGGGCTCGATCATCGGCAAAGCCCTCGTGCTCGACGCGGCGGGGCGGATCGTGGTCGCCGGCTTCATGCGGACGAGCCCGATGGATTCTTTCTGGATCGAACGCTACACCGCGGCGGGCATGGCCGACACGAGCTTCGGAAACGGCGGCGCGGTAACAATCGCTTCCACCACCGACAGCCTCGACGCGAACGCCGTGGCCGTGACGCGCGACGGAAAGATCGTCGCTGCCGGATCGGATTCCACAGCAACTACCTCCTCCCTGGAAATCGTGCGCCTCAATTCGAACGGCACGCTCGACCAGGGGTTCGGCGTCGGCGGCGCGGTTACGGGCGGCGTGGATCTGGGCCTCAATTCGGTCGCCAATTCCGTGCAGGTCGCGGCGGACAACTCAGTGCTCGTCGCCGGGATTGGGGACGGCGACACCCCGTTCGTCGCCCGCTACACCCCGGCGGGCGTGCTCGATTCCACCTTCGGCAACGCGGGCGTGGCGAACGTCGCCTTCGGCGACAGAACGACCATCGAGACGATGCTGCTCCGCCCCAACGGCAAAATCATCCTCGCCGGCACGACCCTCACGCCAGCGCGAAGCGGCGTCCTTGTCGCGCAATTCCAGGGCTCGCCGCCCCCGCAGCCCGTCGCCCTTCCCGGCGGCCCGTACACGGTCGCCGAGGGGAGGAGCATCCTTCTTTACGGAGGCGGGCAGGTGCCGGTGGGCCAGGTCCCCATTCTCGAGTGGGACCTCAATTACGACGGCATCACGTTTCACGCCGTCGCCACCGGCTTCTCCCCCGTCTTCGAAGCAGGCACTCTGGACGGCCCTTCCACGCGCACCGTCGCGCTGCGGGTGCGCGACGCGCTGGGCGACGTGAGCCCCATCGCAACCGCGAAGGTGAGCATCACCAACGCGCCCCCGACGGCCGTGTTCACAGGTTCCACCGTGACCGCCGGCTCCGCGGCATCGGTTGCGTTCTCCAAACAAACCGACCCTTCGCCTGTCGATGCTGCCGCAGGGTTCCGATACAGCTACGATTTCAATAATGACGGCATCTACGAGATCACTGACAGCCTCTCGGCGACGGCGACGGTGCCAGCGGTGTATTTGGCGGGCGTGGGGGCGCACACGGTGCGCGGCCGCATCAAGGACAAGGATGGCGGAGTTACCGTCTACACCGCCGCGGTGCAGGTGAATGCCGCGACGCTCGGGTCCATTTCAGGAACGGTCTTCAACGACGTGAACGGCGACGGTATCCGCGAAACCGGCGACCTCGGCCTGGCAGGCTGGAAGGTCTATCTCGACACCAACAACAACGGCGTCCCCGACGCCGGGGAAAAGTTCATGCTCACCGGAGCTTCCGGCGCCTACGCGTTCGCAAACATGGCGGCTGGCAGCTACCGGGTGCGGGTTGTCGCGACGGCGGGATATCGCCGCACGCTGCCATCGGCGGCGTCCTACCTCGTCACCCTGGCCTCGGGGCAGAGCGCCACGGCGAAGGACTTTGGCCAGACCCATCGCGTGCTTCTCTCAGGCGTCGTTTTCAACGACAAGAATCTAAACGGCAAAGTGGACGCCGGCGAAGCCCTCTCGGGCTGGCGCATGTTCCTGGATTCCAACAACGACGGCATCTGGCAAACCACCGAAATCAGCACGCTGACTGACGGCAGCGGCTACTATTTCTTCAACCTGGCCCCGGGAACGTACCGCGTGCGCGAGGTGCTAAAAAGCGGCCTGCACGTCGTCACGCCTTCCACGAACATGTATCTCCTCACCCTCACGGCGGGCGCAATCGCGGCAGGCAAGAACTTCGTGAACCACTGACGTCGTAAACGACCGAGTACCTCCGACGGCGTCGATTCCTGGCCACGAGTTAGGAATTTCACGCCGAGATTGGGCGGAATTCCGTCCATACCGTGCGCCAAATCCCTGATTTTCACGTCGGCCATGCAGGTCGGCGGGCCCTGCGCTGTATGATGCGCGGTTCGGCCCTGGCGATGCGCCGGGGCGTTTTTAACGGACGGGGTGAGGCGAAGGATTGAGATGGATAAGGAAAAATCAACGGAATCGAGCGACGGGTTTGGGAATCTTGGGTTGGACCCGCGGCTGGTGGCGACGCTAGGGGAGATGGGGTACGAGGAACCGACGCCCATTCAGCGCGAGGCGATCGGGCCGCTGCTCGAGGGGCGCGACGTGATCGGGCAGGCGGCGACGGGCACGGGAAAAACCGCGGCGTTCGCGCTGCCGATGCTCCAGCGCATCGCGGATAGCGGGAAGGACCGCGCCCAGCCTTCGGGGCTGATATTGGTGCCGACGCGCGAACTGGCGATGCAGGTCGCGGAGGTGATGCACAAGTACGGGCATAAGCTCAAGATCACCGTCATCCCCATCTACGGCGGGCACTCGTTCGGGCAGCAGCAGCGGATGCTGGAGCGCGGGGTGGACGTGGTGGTGGCGACGCCGGGGAGGGCGGTCGATCATATTCGCCGTCAGACGCTCGACCTGAGCGGCATATCGATTCTCGCTTTGGACGAAGCGGACGAGATGCTGGACATGGGGTTCGCGGAGGACCTGGAGACGATTTTGTCGGAGACGCCGGCAGAGCGGCAGACGGTCTTCTTCTCGGCGACGCTGCCGCCGCGGATTGCGGGGATGGCCAAGCGGCATTTGAAGAACCCGGTCCGCATTCAAATCGCCCGCGAGGCCGCGACGAAGGGCACCGCGCCAAAAGTCCGCCAGACGGCGTACATCATTCCGCGCGGCCGCAAGCTCGAGGTGCTGGGGCGGATCTTGGATTTGGAGGACCCGCCCTCGACTCTTGTTTTCTGTCGTACGCGCACGGAGGTGGACGACTTGACCGAGCGGCTCAGCGCTCACGGCTACCGCGCGCAGGCGCTGCACGGAGGAATCACGCAGGAGCAGCGCACGCGCGTCATCAAGCGGCTGCGCGAAGGGGCGATCGACCTCGTCGTCGCGACGGATGTGGCGGCGCGCGGGCTGGACATCGAGCAACTTGCACTGGTGGTGAACTATGACGTGCCGGCGACGCCGGACTCGTACGTCCACCGCATCGGCCGCGTGGGAAGGGCGGGGCGTGAAGGCGTGGCGATCACGCTGGCCGACCCGCGCGAGTCGCGGCTGCTCAAGCAGTTTGAAAAGCAGACGCGCGGGAAGATCGAAATCGCCCAGGTGCCGACAATCGCCGACCTCCGGGCCAAGCGGCTGGAGCTGACGCGGGTAGCGCTGCGGGAGTCGATTCTGGCTGGCGATCTCGATCATTACCGCGTGGCGGTGGAATCGCTTGCGCAGGAGCACGATCTGATGGACATCGCACTGGCGGCGGTGAAGCTTGCGCACCAGGCCGCGGGCGGGGACAAAGATGGGGAAGAGGACGAGGAGAGGGAGGCGAAGCCGCAGCCACGGGAAGCTCGGGAGGCGCGGGAGGAGCGCGGGCGCGGGCCGAAGGGGCAGATGGCGCGGGTGTATGTGGGGGCGGGGCGGAGCGCGGGGATTCGGCCGCAGGACTTGGTGGGGGCGATCGCGGGGCAATCGGGGATCGCGGGGAATCAGATCGGCGCGATCGAGATCGCCGATCGGTTTTCGGTGGTCGAGCTGCCCGAAGAGCTGATGAACACCGTATTGCAGGCGATGCGGAAGAGCCTCATCAAGGGGAAGAACGTGGTGGTGCGGCGGTTTGTGGAGAACTAGAGTTGTGAGAATTTGCTCGCGCAGGGCCTCTTCTCCCTCCTCCGGTACGCCGGGGGAGGGC
>JAQGHP010000418.1 GCA_028288775.1 Phycisphaerales bacterium
TGCTTCGTTGCGCAAGCCCGACACTTTCGCGTAATCCAGCGTGGCGGGGATGAGCGTGGATTCGTTGCGGGCGGAGCGCTCGATGTGTTTCTGCTCTCGGGCGATGTAGCCTTCGTACTTGGCGCGGATCTCGATCTGCCGGCCGACGCCGGGCGCGATGGCCGTCGCGGCGGGAACCATCGCGGCCAGGTTTTCCCAGGTGACGTCGGGACGGCGCAGTTGATCGAACGCGCTGATGTCCGCGAAGCGAGTCGAGCGCAGCATCGCAATGCCCGCGGCGATCGCATCACGACGGCCGACGAACTTTTCCCATCGCCCGTCTTCCACCAGCCCGATTTTCCGTCCGATGCTTGTAAGGCGCTCATCGGCGTTGTCGGCGCGAAGATGCAGCCGATGCTCGGCCCGGCTGGTGAACATGCGGTACGGCTCGATCGGCGGCTTGGTCACCAGATCGTCGATCAGTACGCCGATGTATGCCTGATCGCGGCGCAAAACGAAATCGCACTTGCCTGTCGCGGCATATTGGGCGGCGTTGACGCCGGCCACCAATCCCTGTGCCGCGGCTTCTTCGTAGCCGCTGGTTCCGTTGATCTGGCCGGCCAAAAACAAACCGGCCACGCTCTTGGTTTCCAGCGTCGAGCGGATTTGCGTGGGCCAGACCATGTCGTATTCGACCGCGTACCCGTGGCGGAGGATCCGCGCGTTTTGCAGGCCGGGGATGAGCCGGATGATCTGCTCCTGCACGTCGGCGGGCAGCGAGGTGCTGATGCCGTTGCAGTAGATTTCATCCGTATCCAGACCCTCGGGCTCGAGGAAGATGTGGTGGCTGGGCTTGTCGGCAAAGCGCACCACTTTGTCTTCGATGCTCGGGCAGTAGCGCGGGCCGGTCGAGGCGATCTGGCCGCTGTACATGGGGGCGCGGTGCAGGTTGGCGCGGATGATCGAATGAATCGCCTCGTTGGTCGCGCCGATCCAGCAGTGAACCTGGGGGAGGGGAGGCGACCAGGAGGGGGAATTGCAAATTGCAAATTGCAAATTTGAAATTTCAAATTGAGGATCGGTCGAAGCGGGGAAATTCGCCGTGTCCGTTCCTTCAATTTGCAATTTGCAATCGTCTATCCTCAGACGTGCCGGCTGGTACTCATTCAAAAACGAAAACGGCATCGGCTCTTCATCGCCCGGCTGCGCTTCGAACGCGGCGAAATCAATCGACTGCTTCCGCAATCGCGGCGGGGTCCCGGTCTTGAGGCGGCCCAGTTCCAACCCCAGCCGGGCAAGGCAGCCGGACAGCCCCGTGGCCGCGGCTTCACCGACGCGACCGCCCTGCGTTTTCTGTTCGCCCGTATGCATGAGCCCGCGCAAAAACGTCCCCGATCCCACGACCACCGCCCGGCAGGCCAGCCGGGTGCCGTCGGCCAGCAAAACGCCACGGACGGACAGTGCCGAGTGCTGAGTGCTGGGTGCCGAGTGCTGAGCGAAGTCGTCTTGATTCTGCACTCTGCACACTGCACTCTGCACTTGCTCCGTCACGATCTCCGCCACCTCTCCCCGTACGAAATCCAAATTGGGGCATGTGCCCAGCAGTCGCTGCACTTCAATGGCATATTTGTACTTGTCCGCCTGCGCCCGCGGCCCCCATACTGCCGGGCCTTTGCTGCGGTTGAGCATGCGGAATTGAATGCCTGTGGCGTCGATGGCAAGGCCCATCAAGCCGCCCAAGGCGTCGATTTCGCGGACCATCTGGCCCTTGGCCAAACCGCCTATGGCCGGGTTGCAGGACATTTGGCCTGTGCGGGAGGGGTCGAGGCTAACGAGGGCAACCTTCGCCCCCAGGCGCGACGCGGCCCACGCGGCCTCCGCCCCGGCGTGGCCGCCTCCGATGATAATTATGTCGTATTCCCTGCGCATAGTTCCCCGGGGCTCCGAAGGCAACGGGCCCGGGTGGCCGTCATAATACGATTATGCCCCCGGGCCTTCCAGTTCATGCACTCGCGGCCAGTGAGAACCGGGCAGGTCCGGATCGCGTAAGTGCTGTAGGGCAATGTGCCCGAAAGACAATTGCCCGACGTCGCCGCTGGCCGCCGCGGGGGCGGATATTGATTTTCAGCGGGCGGGACATCTGGTATACTGTGCTTGCTCGTCGGCAGGAGTTAAAAGAAATTTCTGGTGCCCGATTCCGCTTACCAGGTCGGAGGACCGCTCATGTTACCGCGCACGATTCGCACCGCCTTGATCGCAGTCGCGTTCGCCGCCTTACCCGTCGTCGCACACGCCGTGCCCGCCAACTCGGGACTCGCGGCGGGCGCGAAGCAGGTC
Source organism: Phycisphaerales bacterium (assembly GCA_028288775.1). Taxonomy (GTDB): domain Bacteria; phylum Planctomycetota; class Phycisphaerae; order Tepidisphaerales; family Tepidisphaeraceae; genus RYN-428. The sequence goes on from JAQGHP010000418.1 coordinate 2,317, forward strand.
GCCGATGCCAAAGCAGAGGTGGACAAGGCCAATAAGCAGATGCTCGTCATCAAGAAGCGGGTGTCGTCCACCTTCGAAGCCAAGGAGGAATGGAAGGCGGCGAAGGACGCGGTGAAGGAGGCGAAGACAGAGCTGGACGCGGCCAAGAAGCCGGTGCTCGACGCGCTGGTGAAGAAGCCCGAATATATTGCCGCGGGAGCCAAGCGGGACGCTGCCCAGGCGGCGATGGATGACGCCAACAAGCCCGCCGCCCCCGGTAGCGAAGATAGCGACAAGCCCAAGCCGGATGTTGCAGCCGCCGCACAGGCGTACACGAATGCGGTGCTCGAGTTGAAGAAGATGAACAAGGACGCGCTCGATGAGGATCCGAAAATCGTCGCCGCCCAGCAGAAGTACGCGGACGCCATTGCCGCCTACGAGGCGCTGCAAATTCAGGTGGATGATGCGGTGAAGCTCGACCCGGAATACGCCGTCGCCCAGCAGGCCGTAACGGCCGCCGAGGAACACTACAAGCAGGCCCGCGATGCACAGGCTGCGGCGGCAAAGTCCGCGCGGGAAGCGGAAGCAGCCGCAGCCAAGTCCAAGGCCCCTTCACACCCGGCCAAGTCCTCGTCGTCAAGTTACGGGCGCTAATCCCAAGCTTCGCGCCAACCTGTTTCGCGAGTGACCGGATATCAGGCAGACAAAAACGAAACCGGCCCCCGAAGACGCCAATCTTCGGGGGCCGGGGTTTTGGTTCGAGTACGCGATCGCGGTTAGCCCTGATTATCCAAGCCTCACCACCGAGCCGCCGTCCCACCCCAATTATTTCTTCGTGCCTTCGTGGTTTATTTCCCCCTCGAAGTGGCCTTCTCCGTGCCCGTGGTGAACGATCCGGTTTAAGCCGCCTGCAGGGCGGGGCGGTCGGCAGTGAGCTTGCGCAGCGCGCCGACCAGCCGCTCCTGATTAACCAGCACCATGTCCACCGCCTCGACGCACAGGCGCAGGCATTCGAGCTCGGTTTGCAGCGCCCCCGCCGGCTGGGGGAGCCGATTGAGCTGCTCGATCGCGGCGGCGAACTTCCGCCGGTAGGAGCGGACGAACCGCTCGATCAACTCGGCTTCGTCTTCAATTTCTTGCCCTAGTTGTTTCAACATGCCCATTCTCCGCGGCGACGCACGCCTACCGCTGTCACCCCATCGACGGTATGGCCGCGTTCGCTATAGCAGAAATTTGATGGTGCGGCATTTTGTGCGCCGTTACGAGGGCCGGTGCCGCTCGCGCGTGCCCATGATGAACAGCACGAATGCGAGCATCGCCGCGACATAACAGAGCAGGACCCGGCCGCGGCTGAGGGTGTGATGTTGCTCGCCCTGGAATCCGGTGTACACAAGCCAGCAGGCAACAATCAGAAAGGAAAGGCTCAGGCGCGCCAGCCACCGCCGCCTGCTCCAAAGATCGTTCGGGGGTTCCTGGTTTTCCATTGACGGTCTGATCCTCGCTTCGTAGCCTCTGATTCTATGATACCACCTCGCGTTCCCGCCCGCGGAGTTGTCTGGTTTTGCTGCCTCTTTTTCGTAAGCTCGGCGGTCGCCCAGCCGCCCGAGGCCGATCAGCCGAAGAACGCGGCCCAGGTGCTCGCCTCCGCCCTGCACCGCTGGGCCGACCTCATCGAGCCGCCCTCCGGCGTCAAGCCCCAGGCGTTCGTCGCGAAACTCAAAGTCACCCAGGCCGACGGCCTGCCCGCCGATGCCATGGGGGCATCGGCACAGATCGCTTTCGAAGCGCCGGCGCACGTGAAGATCTCGGCGACCGTGGCCGGCAGCGACTACTCCGCCGGCCGCGACGGCAATCAGATCTGGATTTATGAGCCGGGGAAAAAGTTCGCCGTGCTCGGCAAGCAGGGCGTCGCCCGCTTCCACGCCGAGCCGCAATCGATCGACAACTCCGAGGTGCCGCCGTTCTCGCTGCCCATCACCCGCCAACAGCTTGCCCTCGCCTCGCTGCTGATGCAGGCTACGCTCGAGCCCAGGCAGCAGATCGACGGCGCGGATTGCCAGGTGCTGCGCGTGCGGCCGCTCCCGGCGGCCGCGGAGATGCTGCACTTTTCGGGCGGCGAAGCCCAGCTATTCATTCGCGAGTCCGATCAGCTTCCCGCGCGCATCATCTATTCCGACGGGAAAAAGACGCACGTGCAAATCGATTTCACCGACGTCGCGCTGACCGACCCGCTCCCCGCAGACACGTGGAAGCTTCACGCCGCCGCCGATGACAAGGTGGAGACGGTCGCCGTTTCGCACCTCGTGAAGTTCATCGAACTCGCGCCCAAAATGCTGACCGACAAGTGCCCCACGCTCGGCCCAGCCACGGGCCAGCGGCGAGTGATCGCGACAGAGGGAAAAGGAAGGCTCGAAAATATCGACGGCACGCGCGTACTGTTCCTCAAGGGCTCGCCCGAAGAAATGGGCCACCAGCATGGCGTGCTGCTCAAGAAGGAAATCCACTCGGTGGCCGACCGCGTTCTCTACGTCGTTGGCGTCGGCAGTTCGTTCGCCCGTGGGTCGTGGTTCTTCGGTGAAATCGAAGGCGCGGAGGCCCGGCTCGAACGTTTCATGGACCCGCGCTACCTGGCGGAAGAGGATGCCATCGCCGCGGGGGCCGGCATGGACGTACAGGAAGCCCGGCTCGCCAACTTCTTTCCCGAGCTGTTCCATTGCAGCGGGTTTGCCGTGTTCGGCAAGGCGACAAAGGACGGCCACATCTACCACGGCCGCGTGCTGGATTATCTAAAGGGCGTGGGCCTCGAGCAGAATGCGGTGGTCATCGTCCACCAGCCCGATTACGGCAACGCGTGGGTGAACCTCAGCTACGCCGGGTTCGTCGGCTCGATCACCGCGATGAACGAAAAGGGCATCAGCATCGGCGAGATGGGCGGCAAAGGCTACGGCGACTGGGACGGCCGGCCCATGGCCCACCTCATGCGCGAGGTGATGGAAAAAGCCTCGACGCTCGACGAAGCCGTCAAGATCATGCGGGATGCCCCCCGCACGTGCCAATACTATTACGTGATCGCGGACGGCAAAGCGCACACCGCCGTGGGCGTCGCGGCCAACGCCCATGAATTCGTGACCATCAAGCCCGGCGAATATCACCCGCTGCTTCCCACGCCCGAGCCGGACACGGTGATGCTCTCCGCCGGCCGGCGGTATGAAACGCTCGCGGGCCGGGTGAAGGAGAACTACGGCGCCTTCGACGCCGACTCTGCCAGGAAGCTGATGGACCCGCCGGTCTGCATGAGCAGCAACATTCAGTCGGTTCTGTTCGAGCCGGACACGCTGGATCTGTGGGTGGCAAACGCGGATTCAAAGAACGTGGCGAGCCTCACGCGGTACACGCACTACAATTTGCACGAGTTGCTTAAGTCGGCAGCGGGGAATTAGAGCGGGGTATAACGCGCGGCAACGGGAAATCAATTTCTTGCCCTCAGCCCCGGAGGGGCGAAAGACCTTAGCCCACGGCGCGAGCCGTGGGTGGCAAAAGTAGCAGATGCAACCAGCCCCGGAGGGGCGTAAGAATTTAGCCCACGGCGCGAGCCGTGGGGAAAGGCCCGCGAGGAGCGCACAGCCCCGGAGGGGCGTAAGAAGCGCGGGCGCGCGGAGCCCGCGGGATCGTGCCGAACGGACCTTCGGTCCGACCGGGCCGACACGGCCCGGCTCCGATCGTCCCCTGCCCGAACATATCCTCCGGACATCGATCACACCCGGCAATTCCACGCTTCTTACGCCCCTCCGGGGCTGATTGCCTTTCCGTATCGCTTCGCCATGGCTTGCGCCATGGGCTAAATTCTTGCGCCCCTCCGGGGCTGGGGACGGCCGTCGATCAGCTTTGCGAACACCGCACCAGAGTCTCCAGGCTGAGGACGGCCATCGGTCAGCTTTGCGAACACCGCACCAGCGTCTCCAGCGCCCCCTGTGCCGCGCCGCTGTCGATCGCGCCATTCGCCAGTTCCGTTGCCCCCCGCAGATCATTCGCCCGCCCGGCGACCACCAGCGCCGCGGCGGCGTTGAGCACGGCAATGTCGCGCGCCGGCCCCCGACCGCCTGCAAGCACGCCTTTGATCATCTCCGCTGACTCCGCGGCGCCGCCGACCTGTAGATCGGACAACCGGGCGTATTCGATCCCGAGCGTGCGCGGGTCGAGATGCCACGTGTGGACTTCGCCAGCCTTGAGCTCGCTGATGCGCGTGGGGCCGAGGGTCGAGAGTTCGTCGAGCCCGTCATCCGCGTGAACGACCCACGCGCGATCGCTGCCCAATTGACGGAGGACTGAGGCTAGGCGGTCGGTGAGTTCGGGCGCGAAGACGCCCAGCAATTGGTGCTTGGCCCGGCCGGGATTGGTGAGCGGGCCCAGGAGGTTGAAGACCGTCGGGATGCCCAGGGCGGTTCGAGCCGCGGCGACGAACTTCATCGCCGGGTGATGCAGGCGGGCGAAGGCGAAGCAGATATTCGCCTCGGCGAGGCATCGGCGGGTTTGCTCGGGCGTGGTTTCGAGCTTCACGCCCAGCCGCTCCAAAACGTCCGCCGACCCGGATTGGCTGGAGGCCGATCGGTTGCCGTGCTTGACGACCTTCACGCCCGCCGCGGCGGCGATCAGCGCCGCGGCCGTCGAGATGTTAAACGTATGCCGCACATCGCCGCCGGTGCCGCAGGTGTCGAGGACGATGTCATCGTCGCAACCGACCGGCACCACCTTCTCCCGCATGACGGTCGCCGCCCCGACCAGCTCATCGACGGTCGTGCCCTTAGCCGCGAGCCCGACGAGCAACCCGCCGATCTGCGCCTCGGGAGCCGTACCCGACATGATGTGCACAAACGCCTCGCGCGCTTCCGCGCGCGTCAGGTCCTCCCGTCGGCAGAGCTTGAGCAGGATGTCACGGAGCGGAGCGGTCATTGGAGGGGGAATCTACCACGAAGGCGCTGACGGGCGAAGTGTGGCAGGATTCATTGTCCAGTCAGACATCCCCATGATAGAATCCTCCTTCGAGGAAAGGTTGCAATATGGCGGTTCAAACATTGACATTGGCGGGCAAACGCTTCGTTCTCTTGCCCGAGTCCGAATACCGCAAATTGGCAGGTAAGCCGGCAGATCGCGGAGGACGCAAGCGCCCATCGAACCCCCGTTCATCCCGGACAACGCGCCAGGATTCCGGCGACATAGCCGAGGCCGGCCGCCGGGGCAGCGAATCATCCATCCCCTACGCCCGGGTGCGCAAGGAGATGGGCAGGCGTTGAGCTACCATATCGTCGTCAAGTCGTCCGCCCGTCGCGAACTGCTTCGCCTGGCCAAATCGGTGCAACCGCGGATTGACGCGGCAATCCTTTCGCTGGCCGACAATCCTCGACGAGCGGGGGCGACGAAATTAGCGGGATCGGCGGACTTATATCGGATTCGCGTCGGCGATTGGCGCGTTGTTTACCATATCGATGATGTGAC
>JAQGHP010000430.1 GCA_028288775.1 Phycisphaerales bacterium
AAATAGGGGTGTGAAAAATGCGAATTGCGGGACATTTCGGGACGGGACATTGTGAGACATCGGGAACGTAGGCATGCTGCTGCGGCCGGATAGCACAGGGCGTCGGCGGTTGGAAGTGGCGGGATACGGATCATTCACGAATCGGGTGTTAGCGCGTTTAACGAGATTCACACGCCCGAAGGTCCCAGTGTCCCACCCTCACCCCGACCCTCTCCCTAAAAGGGAGAGGGAGTTAATCCCATTTTTGATGGAAGAACCACCGGGCTCTGGGGTACGTTTCACATGTCGGTCGGCTGATCGGCTTGGGATGAATCCCCGGACGGACTTTTGTCATCGGTGAAAGGCGTACTCGCATGCGCACCCTGCGCCCGCTCCACAAACCGGCCGCACCGCGGCTCGGGACCGTTACCCTTATCGAACTGCTCGAATCGCGCGTGTTCCTTAGCGCGGCCTTTGACATCACGGGCCTGACCGCGATGCGGCGGAATTCGGCGTTTTCGAGCATCACCGGCAGCGGCGTGGGTATCGCGGTGCTTGATACGGGTGTTTATGCGAAGAACCCGGATCTGCAGTCCAATGTCGTCGCGTACTACAACGCCGTCTCGCAGCCGGTGAGTGCGCCGATCGACACGAACTTCTTGCAGGACGCCATCGACCATGACGGGCACGGCTCGCACGTGTCGGGCATCGCGGCTTCGTCCAACCCCGCCATCGGCGTAGCCTACGGCGCGAAGCTGGTGGACATCCGCGTAATCGCGGATTCGGGGGAATCGCAGCTCGGGGGCGACCCCGTGCTCCGCGGGTTGCAATGGGTCGCGCTGCACTACCAGCAGTTCAACATCAAGGTCGTGAACATGTCCCTGGGGGAGCCGGGGATCAATGAGAACTCGGTCAGCGCCGCGGACCGGCAGAACGCCGAGGCCATCGCCATCAACAACCTTCAGAACCTGGGCATCACGGTCGTCACGGCTTCGGGGAACAGCTACGCGAACAGCCCCGTTCCCGGCGCATCGTTCCCGGCGGTGGTCTCCACCATCAGCGTAGCGAACACCTGGGCAAGCACCGGGCAGGCTTCGGACTTTGGCGTGCCGTTTGGCGGGTATGGGGATCAGTATTACGCGGTCGATTACTCGGCCACTGCCGACACCTTCGCCTCGACCAGCCAGCGCAGCACGCTGGCGAACCAGCTCGCCGCCCCGGGCGAGGACATCTTCAGCACGTGGAACGGCACGCAGGATTCGAGCAACGGCTCGGACGTCCTGCACAACACGCTTAGCGGCACGAGCATGGCTTCGCCGTTCGTGGCGGGCGTGGTGGCGCTGATGCAGAACGCGGCGAAGACCTTCGGCGGGCGGTACATCACCGACACCAGCGAGATCCTCAAGATCCTCCAGGACACCGCGGATACGGTCGTCGATTCGAATAACCCGAACAACGCGCGCTACAACTCGTCGACAGCCGCGACGTCGAACCTTCCGGAAACGGGCCTGAGCTACAAGCGCATTGACGTGCTCAAGGCGATCGAGGACGTGCAGAGCATCGTCACCGGCGGCGCGATCACCACCGGCCCCGCGCCCGGGCCTGATACGGACAACACGACGACTACCGCGACAGCCGTCAATAACATCGACGGCACCAGCCTGTTCACGTTCGATGGATCGATCGGGACGGACGGGCAGGTGCTGGTCGGCGCGAAGGACGTGGACCTGTACAAGCTGCAGGTGGTCTCGCCCGGCAGCCTGTCGTTCTCCCTCAGCCAGCCGGCCGGCGGGACGGCATTCAACGCGGCGCTGCGGCTGTTCGATTCCAGCGGCAACCTTATCGCCAGCACGACCGGCTCGGCGGCCAGCTACCCGACGCTCACCACACCGGGCGGCACGCCGCTGGCAGTGGGCACGTACTACCTGGGCATCAGCGCCGTCGGGAACACGGCTTATACGTTCAACGGCGCCGGCGCGACGGCGGGCAATTCGCAAGGGGATTACACGCTGACCATCGGCCTGCAAAACCCCGACCCCACCGGCACCGTGCAAGGCGCGGTCTCCATCGACTTAACCCAGCCGAACGAGACGCTCACTGACTCGAGCACCGGCAAGCCCTTCACCGACGTGCTTGAGCAGGGCCTGCTCGGCTCCGATCCGCCGCCCACGGGCAGTACCACGCGCATCACGGTTTCCAGCGACGTGGACATGTTCAAGATCGTCGCGCCCGACACGGGCATTCTCAATCTCACCACCGATACGAGCAATTACTCCAACCCCGCCGACACGTATCTGAAGGTCTACGACTCGAACTTCAACGTGGTGGGCTCGAACGACAATGCTTCGCAGTTCACCACTGACAGCACGATGTCGCTCAACGTGACGATCGGCCAGACTTACTACGTGGCCGTGACCGTGCCGCAGAACTCCAACCTCGATCCGGCCAACCCGTTCAACGGCCGCACGCCGGACGCTACGCCGTCGGACGTGGCCTACGACCTGCACCTGCGGTTCAACAATGGGGACAGCAACGGCACCGCCGTCTCCGCGGCCAGCGCGACCATCGGCAGCCCCGTGAACGGGACAATCGGCGCGGACGGCGGCATTGCACTGCTTGGCGCGAACGGCGGGTTCAAGGACGTGGACTTCCTCAGCTACACCGCCGCATCGAGCGGGCTGTTTGACGTTTCCGCGACTGCGACAACGTCGGGATTTACTCCCGTGCTTAGCCTGTGGGAATTCACTCCGGGGCAAAATAGCGTTGTGAAAGTTGCGGATACCGTCACCATGGCTTCGCCGCACCTGACGATCCAGGTGACATCCGGGCAGACGTTTTTCGTGGCCGTGACCGGATTGGGGAATAACGACTTTAACTGGTTTGCCGTCGCCAGCGGGAGCGGCGGGCAGACCGGCTCGTACACGCTCAGCACCAGCCTGCAATCGCTCACGACTTTGGCGAGCGTCAACGATAATTCCGTGCAGAACGGCACGCCGGAGGTGATTGCGGTCGGGGAGACGGTCAAAGGGAATCTTGGATTGGACGGCAGTCTTGTCGTGGGCAACACGGATGTGGACATGTACCGACTCGTCGCCCCCGCGACGCAGACGCTGGACATCCGCACGCTCACCGGCCAGGAAGGGGACGCGGACACGGTGTTGCGCGTCTTCGACGCCAACGGCAACCAGCTCGCCGCGAACGACAACGTGAGCGCTTCGAGCACCGCCAGCGACGTGCAGATCGCGGTGCAGGCGGGGCAGACGTACTACATCGGCGTGAGCGGCGCGGGCGCCAGCTCGATGGCCTACAACCCGCTGACCGGCGCCAACGCCGGCGCGGGGAGCACGGGCAACTACGGGCTGGCGATCGCGGCGGCGGTGGTGGGTTTCGGCGTGAGCGATGCAGCGGCGGTCCCCGCGTTTGCCGGGAGTCGGGCGACGTTTACCGTCACGCTGAATCAACCCCTGACGACCAGCGCGACCGTCGATTACACCACCACCGACGGCACCGCCCTCGCCGGCACGGATTACACCACGACCAGCGGTACGCTCACCTTTCCTGCCGGCGTGACGACGCAGACCGTGAGCGTGCCGGTGTTGTTCGATGCTTCGGCCTCGGGCACGCGGACGTTCTCGCTGACGCTTTCCAACCCGCAGGGCGCTGCGATCGCGTCGTCCGGCGCTACGGGCACGATCAACGACTTGCCCGTGACGACGAAGACGTTTTCCGCCGGCAAACCGCTGACTTACCGCGACTCGGCGCATCACGCCGTGACGCTGAGCCTCGCCGGGCCGGGCACGGGGACGGCGGTGTTCGTGTCGGGCGCGCTCGACCCCGCGGCCATCATGCTCGACACGACGAACGGCGCATCGGCGTTCACCATCGGCGGCGGGACGACGACCGTCGCGGACGTCGTCGTAAACGGGTCGCTCGGCTCGCTGGCGGGAAAATCCGCCGACCTCACCGGCGCGCTGAGCGTCAGCGGGTCCTTGGGCAAACTCACGCTTCGCAACGTCAACGGCGGCACGGGCGGCGCGCTGATCTCCATCGGCACGGCAGGCCCCGCCCTCGTCGTGAACCTCAGTTCGGTCAGCAACGAAAGCCTTTCGACGCCGGGGGCGATCGCTTCGCTAACCGTGCGCAATTGGCTCGTGAGCAGCGGCGCGCCGGCGATGATATCCGCCGCTTCGATCGGGGCGATCAAATCGACTAGCGACTTCGACGCATCCATCACCGCGGCGGCGCTGGGCGCGGTAAAGGTCGGCGGGTCGCTCGCTCTGGGCACGTGGAACATCAGCGGGTCGGGCGGAAACTTGAGCGTCAGCGGCGCGGCGGAAAGCGGATGGGCCGCGACGTTTGGCGGCGCGCTGGGCGCCGTGCGCTTCAGCACCGACACCGGGAACCTGACCGCCCTCTCCATCCGCAGCCTCACGATTTCCCGCAACCTCACGAGCGCCGTCGTCCACACGACGGGCACCGCCGGCACGGTGCTGGGCGCCCTGACCGTCGGCGGCACGGTCAGCGGCTCGCAGATTCTGTCGGCGGGAAACGTAGGCAAGGTTTCCGCGGGCACGTTCATCGCGAGCAACTTGTTCGCCGGGGTGAGCAGCGCGCAAACCGCCCTTCCCGCCGTGGGCACTAATTTCGTTTCCGACGATTCGATCGTGAGTTTCACGGTGAGGGGAACGACTTCGCCGGTCTCCTTCGGCGGGTCGAACGTGGCCGCCGCTTCGATCGGCAAGGTGAGCATCGCCCGCGCCAACCCCGACAACGGCGGCACGGCTTACGGGTTTGCGGCAAAGAGCCTGGGGGCGTTCAGCAATCGGGGGAAGTTGAATTGGACGAACAAGAAGCCGGCGAGTTTGTTGGTGGCGGATGGGGATTTGGTGGTGCGGTTGTTAACGTAAATCGACTGGCAAAGGCATCCGCGCGCGAGGCATCGCGGAAAATTTCTCTGGCGACGGGGGAAGATGGTAGAGTGTCAGGTCGTCCGACCGACTTATGCCCGCACCTGATGCCATCCATGACGCTGTAAAGGCCGCTCTCGTCAGAGACGGCTGGACCATCACTGCGGATCCGTTCTTGATTCAATACGAGGATGTGACGCTTTTCGCCGACCTCGGTGCCGAGCGCCCACTGGCGGCCGAACGCGCCGGGCAAAAAATCGTTGTAGAGGTCAAGAGCTTCCTCAGCCCGTCACCAATGCGGGATCTCGAAACGGCGCTGGGGCAATACGAAATTTATCGCGGATTTCTGGAGATCACTGAGCCAGAGCGAAACCTATACCTGGCCGTCAGCACCACGGTCTATGAAAACGTGTTCGCCCGGAACGCGATTCAAATGATTCTCAAGCGGTATCGGGTCGCTATCATTGTCGTGGACCTGAATGACGAGGAGATCGTGTCATGGATAAGCTGACGACCTATCAGAAGCTTGTAAAGGAAACGCTTACCGCCATGGCCATGCTGATCAATCGCCAGAGCGCACCGGGCGTCGTGGCGGAATGCGCTCTCGACGACGAGCGCGGGCAGTATCTTCTCCTTACCGTAGGGTGGTCGGGAAACAAGCGTGTCCGTGGAACGACTCTTTATGTGCGCTTGCGGGAAGGCAAACTCTGGATCGAGGAAGATTGGACGGAAGAAGGTATTACCGCGGGATTGCTGAAAGCAGGCGTGCCGAAGGAGGACATCGTCCTGGCATTCCAACCGCCCCAGATGAGGCGGCTGACCGAATTCGCCGTTGCCTGATCGCCCAACCGTTTCACGAATCGACGACCGACTTGCCACGCTTCCACTAAAACTCCCGCCGCTGGCGTGCCGTTGCGATATTTAGAATCTTGCGGTACTTGGCGACCGTTCGCCTGGCCAGTTCGATGCCTTGTTCCTTGAGCTTGGCGACGATGTCGTCGTCGTTCAGGGGGTTCTGCTTGTCTTCGTTTTCGATGATCGCCTTGAGCTTTTCCTTTACGGCGTCCCAGCTCATTTCCTCACCCTCGGCGGATTGCGTGCCGCCGGAGAAGAATCGACGGAGGGGGAAGACGCCGCGGGGGCTTTGGATCCACTTTTCGCTCACGGCGCGGGAGACCGTCGCGACGTGGATGCCCAGTTGGTCGGCGACCAGAATCATCGGCAGCGGCCGCAGGAATTCCGGGCCCTTGTCGAAGAATTCGCGCTGGGCGTCCACCACGGCGCGGATGACGCGGGTGATGGTGCTCTTGCGCTGCTCGATGCTCTCGATGAGCCAGCGGGCGTTGCGGACGTTGTTGGCCAAAAACTCGCGGGTTTTCTTATCGCAGCCGCGGTTCTTGAGCATCTTGCGGTACATGCCGGAAATAAACAGGTTGGGGGCCGGGTCGTTGGCCATCTCGATTTCGTAGCGGTCGTTTTCCTCGTCGTACCAGATGATGGCGTCGGGGGTGATGGAGGGGGAGTCTTCCCCGCCGACTTCCTTGCCCGGGTAGGGGCGCAGCCGGCTCAGTCGGTGTACCGCGGCCTTCAGTTCGTCCATGGGACGGCCGAGCTTCTTGCTGATCTGCGGATAGCGGTTCATCTCCAGGTCTTTGAGGTGCTCGGTGATGAGCGAGCGCTCGAGCTCAAAGTCGTGGCCGTCCGCGGCATCGGGGTCATTTTCCAACGCGGCCAATTGCAACAGAAGGCACTCGCGCAGATTGCGTGCGCCGATGCCCGAGGGCTCGAGGGTCTGCACCAGCCGCAGGGCTTCCTGGAGATCGGGGATGGTGAGGGGCGCCTTGGACTCCTTGATGACCTGTTCAACGTCCGTGCGGAAGTATCCCTCGGCGTCGATGTAATTGATGATCGCTTCGCCGGCTTTGCGGACAGGCTTTGGGCATTCGACGAACGCCCACTGGCCCAGCAGGTGCTCTTGGAGGGTCATCCCGCGGGCGACGGTGTTGTTCATCGCGTCGAGCTTTTTATCGCGCTCGCCGTCATAGCTGCTGGCCTGGCGGTAACTGCCGTTGGTGCTGAATTCTTCGTTTTCGAGGTATTCGCTGAGCTTGGTAAGACGGTCGAAATCGTCTGCACCGTCGCCATTTTCCTTGACGACCAGGGACTTTTCGTCTTCCGAGCGTTCGGTGACCTTGGAATCCGCCGAGTCGACAATGAACTCCGGCTCGTCCTCCCCTTCACTGAGTTCGAGGACGGGATTGTTCTGGAGTTCCTGCTCGATGCGCTCTTCGAGCTTTTGGAGCGGGAGTTGGAGGATCTCCATGCTCTGGATCATCCGCGGCGTGAGGATCTGTCCCTGCCGCAGCTCTGGACGCATCCCTAGTGATTGACTTAACTGCATGCTTCAACCCAACTTATAACCTTAACCCTGCCGGTACGTATTTTGCTACGTCGATCATATCATCGAAAGCGACGATGGGCCAACGGGAAATTTTTCCTTTGCAAAAAAGCCAGCTTGCCGCATGGATCGTGGGGCGCAAGGCCCGGTTCTTCGCACGCGGTTTCCCACCATTTGCCCGCCGTCTCGCAAACCCTTCCCCCTCGCCCTACAATCGCAATCTCCTCTATGGCGGCATTGGTAGACATCGCGGGGCTGGACTTCGCCTACGGGGCGCAGACGGTGCTCGAATGCATTAACCTAAGCGTGGAAGCCGGCACCACCCTGGGCCTGATCGGCCCCAATGGCGGCGGGAAGACTACCCTGATCCGCCTGCTGCTGGGTCTGTTGGAACCCACCGCGGGCACCATTCGCGTCGCCGGCCTTGCCCCCCGGCAGGCGATCCGCCGGGGCGATTTGATCGGATACCTCCCCCAGAATCCCCAACTCCCCGGCCAGCTTCCGCTGAGCGTTCGTCAAGCCGTGCGGCTCGGCCTCGCCGGCAAAACCGGCATGCTCCGCCCTTACGCCGCGGACGATCTGGCCTTCGCCGAGTCGCTCTTGGAGCGCGTGGGGATCGCCCCCCTGGCCGACAAACCGGTAGGCTCCCTCTCGGGAGGCCAACTCCAGCGCGCCTTCATCGCCCGCGCCCTCGCCCCCCGCCCGCGCCTCTTGGTTCTGGACGAACCCACCACCGGCATCGACCGCGGCGGCCAGCAGCAGTTCATCGAATTCATCCAATCCCTCAAGCGCGAAATGGAGCTGACCGTCATCTTCGTCAGCCACGACCTCCGCGCCGTCTCCGCCATCTCCGACCGCATCGCCTGCCTGAATGCCTCGCTGCATTACCACGATGTGCCGGACCATCTGCCCGCCGACTTGGTGTATCGCATGTTCGCCTGTGACTTGGAGGCAATGGGGATCAATGGCGGGCACGTTTGCACCCATGGCGCTGTCGGACACGAGATGGTGGACGCGGGGACGCGGGGACGCGGGGACGCGGGGAAGGACGGGAATGCGGACGCGGCGGCCGAGGGACGCGGGGACGCGGAGAGGGAAAGGCCGATGGAGGAGGGCGCGCGGGAAACGGCGCCGCGGGGAACCAATTAGGGTTTGGGGAAAGCGATGCCA
>JAQGHP010000462.1 GCA_028288775.1 Phycisphaerales bacterium
CGGCTGTGATTCCGCCGGCGGAAGACAATGACACAGCCGGGGGCGGCTGTGCTACATTATTCCGGAGTACCGGGACCATGGGTTGAAAACCCATGCCACGACATACCGCGGCGCCGCTTCCTTCAAAGAATAATTACTGAATGCGACAGCGTTTTCACGAAGCCGTTGGCTGCGCCGCGGCGCGCTCGGCCTTCAGCTCGTCAATCAGCGGGAAGACCTCCGCCACGTGGTCGTTGAAGAGGTTGCCGATGAGAAGGTCGGTGAGGTGGCCCTTGAGGTGCGGGTGGCGCTGGACGAAGCGGCCGAAGCTGAAGCCTTCGTAATATTCGATCACCAGGCGGCGCATGCGGTCCATGCCGCGGTTGTAGTCTTCCCGCCATTTGCCGAGTTGGGCGGCAGAGGTGTCGCCTTTGGCGAGGCCTTCGTTGATCGCGTCTGCGGCAACCTGGCCGCTTTTGAGGGCGAGAAGCACTCCCGAGGAATAGAGGGGGTCGAGGAAGCCGTAGGCGTCGCCAACCAGAACCCAGCCGTCGCCGGCGGATTTCCTGGCGCGGTAGCTGTAGTCCTTGGTGGCGTAATATTTGTCGCAGCGTTCGCCCATCAAAACCCGGCGCTTAACCTCGGGGCAGTTGTCGAGTTCTTCGTTGTAGATCGTCTCGTGATCGCGGTTCCCGGCGAACAGCTCGTCGAACGGCCGCACGATTCCGACGCTGACGATGTTGTTGTGCAGGGGGATGTACCAGAACCATCCCTTTTTCCCCTTGGTTTGCAGGACAATGGTCGCGCCCTCATCGCGGCCGACGTCGCGGTAGGCGCCTTTCCAATACGTCCAGACCGCCCCTTTCTTGAGGTCTTTGTCCTTTTCGAGCAGGCCGAATTTGCTGCCGATCATGGCGCTCTGGCCGCTGGCGTCTACTACGACTTTGGCATTGACGACTTCCTCGGTGCCGTCTTCGTACTGGACGCGTACGCCGGTGGCGCGGTCACCGTCGAAGAGCACTTCGCGGACGCGGACGCCTTCGTGGGCCTGCACGCCGTGCTCGCGGGCGTTGTCGAGCATCATCTTGTCGAACTCGCTGCGCAGCACCTGCCAGGTCTGCGAGCATTCATGGGGGCGGTGGTCGGTGAAGTAGAAGGGCTCGGAGATTTTGCCGTGCTGGCTGACGAACTGCACGGAGCATTTTTTCACGAAACCGCTGGCCTTCATTTTGTCGAGCATGTTGAGGCGCTGCAGCACCCAGTAGGTTTCGGGGATGAGCGACTCGCCGATGTGGAAGCGGGGGAAATGGGCGCGCTCGAACAGGCGGACGCGGTGCCCGGCCTGGGCGACGAGGGTCGAGACGGTCGCCCCGGCGGGGCCGCCTCCGATGACGACCACGTCGGTGCTGGACTGTGAAGGTGCGGGGGAGGCGACCATCGTGTTATCTCCTTTTCGCGGCGACGACTATAGGGCCAGGATCGGCGTCAACCATCTGTCGAAAGCGGTAGTTGGTTAGCTTAAAAGGTCCGCTGGGTGCCACAGGTCGGCGTACTCGCAGACCTGTGCTCTTTCGGCGACTTTGGATGCACAGGTCTCGGAGTACCGCGACCTGTGGCACCCGCGCCCGTCGTTCCAAACTGAGCCACTACCTGAAGGGCCGGTTCGAACAGGCCACTACCTATTCTATATTATTACTTGTCCAAACAATCGTTGTCCAGACAAATTGAAAAGAGGAAGGCCGGCCCGAATGCGGGGCCGGCCTTTTGAATCGCGTTTTGTGTGCTTGTGGTGCAGCCTTTCAGGCTGCAGACGCAGGCCCAAAGCCTGCACCACAACTTATGAATCATGCACGGTCATCTACGCCGCGGGGGCCTTTTCCTTCAGTGCGGTTTCCACCGCCTCGTCCACTTTCTTGCCGCCGTCCTGCGGGTCGAAGCCTACGAAGACCGCCTTCACCGACCCATCGCGGCCGATGACCAGCGTCGTCGGGATGCCCTCCACCCGGTAAGCGTCCATGGTCTTACCTTCGGTGTCCATGGGAACCGTGAAGGTGTAGTTGTTCTTTTTCATGAAGGGCTCGATCTTGTCCTTGCCTTCGCGGGCGTTGACGACGAGCACCTTGAGGCCCTTGGCGGCCAGGTCCTTGTCCTCGGAAAGCTTTTGGACGTGCGGGAGCGAAGCGCGGCAGGGGCCGCACCAGGTGGCCCAGAAATCGACCACCACCACGCTCCCCTTCAAATCGGATAATTTCACGTCCTTGTCGTCCACCGTCTTCAGGGCAAAGTCCGGAGCGGGCTTGTCCTTCAAGGAAGCGGGGCCCTCGCCGGCGCCCAGCGCCGAGCGCGAACCGATCCCGATAAGAATGGCCAGTCCGAGCAACAACCCTGCGGCACAAGAAAGGACGTATGGCCAGCGGCGGTTCATAAAATCTCCTTCCACCAGGGCATGCCCGGCGGAGTGCGAGGACATGTGCGCGTTGCGCCAGGAATCACGGTTCCAAGCCCGTATGAGGATAGCAACCCTGACCGCAGGCCGCCATGACGGAGTTCATTTTATCTGCCCTCTGCCATGAATCGCGAGTGTTATGCGGATGACCGTGGCCCTGCTGGGCGCTGCAAAACGTAGCCGATCAATGCCCCATCGGCTCGGTGTGGGCCGACAGGTTGATGCGGCCCAGGAACAGCACGAGCCCGACGACCAGCAGGCACCCGACCGCCATGACCTTGAACACGTCCAGGTACGCGAGCATCGAGGCCTGTGCCTGTACGCTGTGGAACATTGCCGCGGCGGCGCGGGTTGCGGCTTCCACCGGGCCCGAGCCTTGGGCGGCGAAGCCGTGGGTCAAGTTCTGCATGCGGATCTGGAACGCAGTGTCGTACGGGGTCAGATGCGTCACGAGGCGGTCGGTATGGAGCTGCGCGCGGCGCTCCAGCAGGGTCACTGCCACGGAGATGCCGACGCCCCCGCCGAGGTTACGCATGAGGTTGATCAGGGCCGAGGCGTTGTTGCTCTTGCCCGGTGGCAGTCCGGAATACGCGAGGGTATTGAGCGGCACGAAAAAGAGCGGCAGCCCCACCGCCTGCAGCACCCGCGCCCACGCGACGTGCGCGAAGGAAACGTGCGTGTTGAAGCCCGTCAGATGGAACATCGCGCCGGCCGTGATCAGCAGTCCCACGGCCATCAGGTACTTGGGCTGAATGCGCTTGACGAGCATCCCGGCGATGGGCATCACGAGCATCAGCGAGAAGCCGCCGCCCATGAGGATGAGCCCTGCGTTCGTCGCGTTGTACCCGAGCAGGTCCTGCACGAAGGCGGGGAGCATGACCGTTGTCGAGTTCAGCACGAAGCCGACGACGAACATCAGGATGTTGGTGAACAGGAAGCTCGGCCGCTTGAGCAGCGGCAGATCGACCACGGGCTCTTTCGCGACGAACAATTCCCACAGTAGCGTGCCCGAGAGGCAGACGCCGGAGATGAGGCTGAAGAACACGATGAAGTGGGAGCCGAACCAGTCGTCTTCCTGTCCCTTGTCGAGCACCACCTGCATGCAGCCCAGGCCGAGTGTGACCAGGAGGAAGCCGACGTAATCGATGCGCAGGCCGCCGGTCTTCCAGACTTGGGCGTGCTCTTTTTTTGCGGCGGGGGAGTCCTGCACGAGCCAGGAGGAGAGGATGAGCGACACGATGCCTACGGGGATATTGATGAAGAAGATCCAGCGCCAGGAGTAGTTGTCGGTGATCCATCCGCCGAGGGTCGGGCCGATCGCCGGGGCGCAGACGACGGCGATGCCGTAGACGGCGAACGCCATGCCCCGCTGCGCCGGGGCGAAGGTGTCGGCGAGGATCGACTGCTCGCTGGGCGCCAGCCCGCCGCCGCCAAAGCCCTGCAAGACGCGGAAAAACAGCAGCCACCCGAGGCTGGGCGCCAGCCCGCAGAGGATCGAGCTAACCGTGAACAGCGCCACGCACGACATGTAAAATCGCTTGCGGCCGAAAACGCTGGCCAGCCAGCCGCTGATCGGCATCACCACGGCATTGGCCACGAGGTAGCTGGTCAACACCCACGCGCCCTCGTTGGCCCCGGCGCCCAGGTTTCCCGAGATGTTCCGCAGGGACACGTTGGCGATGCTGGTGTCCATCACCTCCATGAACGTGGCCATGGAGACGACCACGGCGATGATCCAAGGATTCACCGCGGGGCGCTCGAGGCGGGGCAACGAGATGGATAAGGCTTGGCTGGACATCGGTAGCAGGACTGAGGACTGAGGACTGAGTGCTGAGTGCTGAGTGCTGGGTGCTGAGGTGAGGAGCTGGGAGCCGGGTTATACTGACGGAGCTCTTCCGCCTTTAGGTTCTCAGTCCTCAGTCCTCAGTCCTCAGTCCTCAGCACTTCCTCACCGCACTTTCACCTCCGGCACCACCGACATTCCCGGCGCCAGGACGCGGTCCTTGTCCTGGGCTTGGCCGGGGTCGAGGGTTATTTTTACCGGGACGCGCTGGACGACTTTTACGAAATTGCCGGTGGCGTTTTCCGCGGGGAGGACGCTGAAGCGCGAGCCGGTGCCGGATTGGATCGAGTCCACCTTGCCCGTGAAGCGCTGCGCCGGATAGGCGTCCACCGTCACGTTTACGCTCTGACCCGGACGCACCTGCTCGAGCTGCGTTTCCTTGAAGTTGGCGGTCACCCAGACGTCCGGCGGCACGAGCGCCAACAGCGCCTGGCCGGTCTGCACGTACGACCCGGGCTCCACATTTTTACGAGTAATTCGCCCGTCCTCGGGCGCGGTGATGGTGCAGTACGTGAGGTTCACATCCGCGCGATGGACGTCCGCGGATGCCTTGGCCAGATCGCCTTGCGCGCCCTCCACCGCGGCCTGCGCGGTCAGCGTCTTCGCCTCCGCGGCGGCCAGCTTCGCCTTGGCCTGGGCGACCAGCGCCTGCGTGCTTCGCTGCGTCGCGACCACGTTTCCCAGTTGCTGCTTGGAGACCGCGGCGGGGTTGCTCTCGGCGACGTCCTGGTAACGCTTCAGGTCCGAAGCGGCATTGCCGGCGTTGGCCTCGGCGACGGCGATGTCCGCCTCAGCCTCGTCCCGGCCGGCCGTTGCCGCGGCGATTTGCGCTTTGGCTTCATCAAGCCGTCCGCGGGCCGCGGCCTCGGTGGCGCGGGCCTGCTCGAGCGCTACGCGATAATCGGTCGGGTCCAATTCCACGAGCACGTCTCCCTTGTGTACGGGAGAGTTGTCCTCCACGCGCACGGCCTGCACCCGCGCGGGGACCTGGGGGCTGATGGGGATGACGCGCCCTTCGATGGCCGCGTCGTCGGTGGATTCGAATTGGCGTGCGTGCAGCCAATACAGCGTGCCGGCGATCGCGCCGCCGACCATGAGGACCAGGAGCAGTCCCAAAAGAACGGGGCGCTTTCGTGAGGTCTTTCGCCTCGCGGCGCGGGAGAATTCGGCTGTTGAAGGAATGAGCGCATCCCGCTCGGCGAGCGCGACGGGAGCGTCAGATTCGTGGGAACGGCCATTGCCGGGTGCGCTGCTCATTTTTGGATTACTCCGCAGGGGGCTCGATCATCTTCAACAACGAGCTCAGCGTGCGGTGCTGCGCGGGGCTGAGCGGGCGAAACATCTCCCGCACCATGGTGCGATGCTTTTCGAACAGCTCGACGAGGAGCGACTCGCCGGCCTTGGTCAAAAAGAGGCGGTTGGCCCGCCGATCGTTCGGATCTGCGCGGCGCTCGACGAGGCCTGCCGATTCCAGTCGGTCCACCAGCGCCCCGACGTTCCCCTTGGTTACGAGCAGGTGATGTACGAGATCCTGCTGAATGACCCCCGGCTGCCACGCGATCTTCGCAAGCCCTTCGAATTGCGAGAGGGCCAGATCGTAGGGCGCGAGCATTTCTTCGATCTTGCGCTGCTGCTTGAGGAAGGTGTGGAACATCTGCCGCCAGGCCTGCAGCGACTCGTCGCCCATGTGGCCGGAGCAGAGGTTCTGCAGGGAAGGCGCGGGCTCGTAGGAAGGGCGGTCCATTGGTACAATATTAGACTATAAGCCGCCTTGCGTCAATTGTGATTTTGGGCGGGTAAGGGCGAAAAGGGACTTATTTCGTTTTCGGGGTTCCCCATTTCAGGGTTAATATTTGATTTATCAAATCTGTTAGAAAAAATGCCTTTAAATCGGTCAAAATCGGTCAAAATCGGTCAAAACGAGGGACCAAGCCGCTGCGGCGGGCTGGAAATGAGGGTGGCGATTGCGCGGGGCTTGGGCATCGGTCACGGGGGTCGTTCAGGGGAGATCGCGGGCGCGACGTCGCGCCGAAGGTCGCGCGGGAAGTCCCCCCGCAAGTCATGGGAGCAACGCGGTTTGCAAGAGGGAGGTGGAGGTCGCGCGACGCGAAAAGTGTCGCGCTTTGTCGCGCGGGCGG
>JAQGHP010000496.1 GCA_028288775.1 Phycisphaerales bacterium
CGTTGGGCTTGATGAATTCCGCGATCACCTTCGCCATGGGCCGGCCGTCGTTCCATTTCGATTGCATGTCCCCCGAACGCGCGAGCGGATGGCGGATGATGTTCAGCGCGAGGCGCTGGAGCTCGCGAAGCTCCTCGGGCGTTTGGCGGCGCTGCGAATCGCGCGGTCGATCGGGAAGTTGGGCGGTCGTCTTCGTCATTGCGGTTCGCATCACCCTACGCAGAGACGCCAACTATTGCTGGCAGTTCCTGCCCGTCCTGCTGTTCGCTCATCACCTGCGCGATGAACTTGTTCGCCTTCAGCGCCTCCGCATGGACCTCGTCAAAGCTGGGGATGTGCGCGTCCCATTCCAGCAGCGTGTTCGTCGGGCCGCAGAGGCTGATGGCGCGTGCGTACATCTTCCACACCGGCGTCAGCACCGGATGGTCGTGCGTGTCGAGTATGTATTTCTCGAACTTGCTGTGCCCGGCGACGTGTATCTGTCCGACCCGCTCGTGCGGCACGTTGTTCAAATAATCGTACGGATCAAAACCATGGTTCTTACTGGAAACGTAGATGTTGTTCACGTCAAGCAATATGCCGCAATCGGCCAGTTCCACCACTTCCGCCAGGAACTCCCACTCGGTCATTTCCGAGACGTGGTATTCGGCATAGCTGCTGACGTTTTCCACGCACACCGGCACTTCCAGAAAATCGCGGGCCTCGCGGATGCGCTGTGCCGTGACCTTCGCCGCGGCGAAGGTATATGGCATCGGCAGAAGGTCGTGGCTGTATGTGCCGTCCACGCTGCCCCAGCAGAGGTGATCCGAAACGAACGGCGTCTTCGTGCGGCCGACCAGGCTCTTGAGCCGCTTCAGATGCTCGCGGTTGAGCTTATCGGTCGAGCCGAAGTACATGGAGACGCCGTGCTGCACCACTTTGTATTGCTCGAGGATTTCGTCGAGCACTTCCAGCGGGCGGCCGCCATCCACCATGTAGTTTTCGGAAATGATCTCGAACCAGTCGCACGTGGGCTTCTGGCTGAGAATGTGCCTGTAATGCGGCACCCGCAGGCCAATGCCCACGCCAAGATCTGTGAATCCGTTGAATCGGTTTGCGGGCATGAGAGTGATTTCAGATTTCAGATTTCAAATTTCAAATTTGCGATTGGAAAGAAATGCGGATTGCCGATTTGCGATTCACGATTGGAATTCAAGACCTGAAATTTCAGATTTCAAATTTGAGGTATCCGATCCCGCCTTCCAATCGCAAATCGCAAATCGGCAATCGCAAATCCCCCTATAGCACCTTTTCGGGCTTGTCGGTGGCGCAGCCGCCCTTGCCCTTGCAGGAGTTCTTGCCCTTGCAGCCGTTGTCGCCGGTCTTGCAGCCGCCCTGGCCCTTGCAGTCGTTCTTGCCTTTACAGTCGTGCTTGCCCTTGGTGGTGTCGTCGGCAAGGTTCTTCGCCTTGATGCCGGCGACGGGGCCGGAGGCGACGAGCTTGCTGATACCGGCCTTCGCGTGCGAAGGGGTCGCAACAGTGGAGGCCATCGAACGCGTGGCGGAACCGGCGAGAAGGCCCGTCATCGCGGCGGCGATCAAAAGATTCGTGGACTTCATGACGCTACTCCTAATGCAAAAGGACTGCGGGGGCCGTAACCCGACGCCCGCGGAAAATTGCCGTGGCGACCGGAACCGATCGCTTCACGGGTGCGGCCCGACACCGGGCCGCCTTTCGGACAGGACTACCGATACCTATTCGCGATTATTCCGGGAATTCATTTTCGGCGCAAAGCTCAAAATGAGTTCCCGATAATTTTATGAAAAATAGCTTACTCTCGACCCGCGATTTATCTTACCGCCGCCCTTCCCTGGAGGGCGAAAAGAAATCCTCACTGCACGTGCATGACGCCCGCCGCCGCGGAAACGGGCTGGGGCGCGTCCCCTACGAGATAAAGGACCAGCCCGTCCTTGCGCCAGACCATCAGCGGGTGGGCGGCGTCCTTGCCCGCGGCCCAGTAGACCTTCCCCTCCTGGATGTTCACCTGCCCGACGAACGGCTGCACGAACAGGCTCACCGTGTCGGTGATCGGCTCACGGGTGGAGCGGTAGAGAAGGTGTGCCGTGTTCTCCAGCGGCTTGGCGCACGGGCCGGCTCCCACGTATTCGTAGCCAATCGGGCGCAGGTCGGGATACGGAACGGGGCGGCCAAGATACGTCTTAAGCGGCCCTTCCAAATGGCCCAATTCCTTCGGGAACGGCGCGTTGTGCAGGCTGGGGGCGCGGGAGCAGTCCACGTGCGTATGCGTCAATTCCGAAACGAGCGAAGCCGGCAGCGGACGCGTACCCGCCGAATCCTTGCCCGACATGCGTCCGATGACCAGGCCCGACACGAGGCACACCAACGCGGCCAACGCCGCGACCCAGCGGAATAGCGAACCGTTTGCGCCCCGAGAATTTTGACGAATGGGAATGGGGCCCGGCGCGGGACGGTCCGCGACTAGCGGGCGATCTTCCCGCAGGGGCTCTGCGGTGAGCCGCTCGATGCGCTGCCGCAACTCGGCGGGGGCGGGCGGCGCGGCACGCTCCATCGAGCGGGCGACGGCCTGGCGGAAATGCGCCTCATCGACGAGCCGTGCGGCCTGCTCGGGATGGGCCGCGAGGTATTCCAGAACCGCCGCGCGCAGGTCGGCGTCCAGCTCGCCATCGGCGAACGCCGTGAGCAGGAGGGCGGAATCTTTTTCGAATCTCTCGTCCATTCACATTTCCCAAGTCCACTGCTGCGTTTCGCGCTTTCACTACCCGCTCGACGCCTTCGTTTAGCCGCCCCGCTTGCGGGGCGTTTCTCCGAGCGCTCCCAAAAGCACCCCGCAAGCGGGGCGGCTAAACGAATGCCTATCCCGGGCCCTCCACCGACGTCGGCATCCCGCCGCGCTCCGCGGGCGGCGTTAATCGCAATTCCGCGCCAAGCTCGCCGACTTGGTCGAGCAGCGACTGGCGGGCGCGGAACAGGCGGCTCATCACCGTGCCGATCGGCGCTTCCACGATCTCGGCGATCTCCTTGTACTTCAGCCCTTCCACCGCCCACATGAGCAGCACCGAGCGGTGAGCCGGGGGAAGGGAATCGACGGCACGCTTGAGCCGCTGGTCCACCTGTTCCCAATCGATCGCCGAGGGCGGCGCTGCGGGCGGGGCCGCGGCGTCGTTGTCGGCGATGTCCGCCGTCCCGGCTTCGCGCTGGCGTTTGCCGATGCGGTCCTTGTGGACGTTGTGCAGGATCTTGAACAGCCACGGCCGCGGGCCGCGCTCGCTCGGCTGGAAGGAGGTGCGGAAGCGCAAGGCGCGGAGGTACGTCTCCTGCACCAGGTCGTCGGATTCTTCCGGCGAGTGCGTCAGGTGGTGCGCCAGCCGATACACGGCATCCAGCTCGCGCAGCACGAGAGTGCGAAACTCATCCTGCTCCAACGCTTGCACGCGAAACACGCTCCCACCGCTTAAGGGACTATCGGGACGCGAAACCAATTATTGCATCAGATGCCGCTCGACACCGGAAAGATTCACCGACCATCATAGGCCGCATCAGAATGCACGCGACTGCATACGTGAGCAACACCTCTGCGGATGATTCCACGCCCGGCGAAAATCGCCCGGCGGGCGGCTATTATGCGGCCTATGTCATTGAGCCCGCTGCCGTTGAGTTATTGCACGAATGTCCACCCCGGCCGATCGGTCGCCGAGGTTGAGGCGGGATTGGACCGCTA
This sequence comes from Phycisphaerales bacterium, assembly GCA_028288775.1. Lineage (GTDB taxonomy): Bacteria > Planctomycetota > Phycisphaerae > Tepidisphaerales > Tepidisphaeraceae > RYN-428. Next base: position 3,741 of record JAQGHP010000496.1, read on the forward strand.
CACGCTGGCGGTGCGGCAAGGGCTGGGCGCGCCGCTGGCCGCGGGGCTTTGGCTGGCAAAGCCGGTGGCGGATGAGCTGCTCGCCTCCCCCTCCGCGCTCCCCCGCTTTGCCGCCGGGCTCGCGTCCCGCGGCCTGACCTGCCACACGCTTAACGCCTTCCCCTTCGGCGACTTTCACAGCGCGCGGGTGAAGGAAAATGTCTACCTCCCCGATTGGTCCACCCCCGAGCGCCTGGCCTACACCGAACAGTGCGGGGAAATCCTCGCGGCACTGTTGCCCGAAGGGGTGGACGGGAGCATTTCGACCCTGCCGCTGGGGTTTAAGGGCTTCGCCCACCCGCCGGGCTTCCTCGACGCCGCGGCGACGGGTCTCATCGAATGCGCGAAAAGGTTCGACCGCCTCCACTCACGCACCGGAAAACTCGTGCGTCTGGCCGTCGAGCCAGAGCCCTTCTGCCTGCTTGAGACAACCCCCGAGGCGATCGACTTCTTCGCCCGCCTCTGGCAACTCGCCGACCGCGCCGGCGCGGGGGAACTGGTGCGCACGCACATCGGCCTCTGCTTTGACGTGTGCCATCAGGCGGTTGAATTCGAAGACGTGGCCGCGTCCGTCCGCTCCCTCGCCGCGGCGGGCGTGCGCATCAACAAGGTCCACATCAGCTGCGCGCTGGAGCTCGACCACCCCGCCGACAACCCCCCCGCCCGCGCCGCCCTGGCGCGCTACGTCGAGCCGCGGTATCTGCACCAAACCATGGCCCGCACCCCCGACGGCCGGGTGGCTCGGGTGCAGGATTTAAGTGAAGCAATGATCGCCGACCCCCCCGCCGATTTCCTCGCCGCCCCGGCATGGCGGATCCACTTCCACGTGCCCGTAGACGCCGAGCGCCTGGGCCCCCTCTCCACCACCCGCCCCGCCCTGCGCGAAGCCCTGTCGGCGGTCGCCGAGCTGGACTACGCCCCACATTTGGAAGTGGAAACCTACACGTGGGAAGTCCTGCCCGATGCCGCCCCAACTGATTTGGCAGCCGGCCTGACGCGGGAACTTCAGGCCACGCGTGCGTTGCTGGAATCACTACAAGTCAGCCAACCTTAAAATGATGAGTGAGGAGTGAACCGTGACGGCGGAATCTCTGTCACGGTTCACTCCTCACTCATCATTTCCGCACAGTAGCCCGCGGTTCGTGTCGCTAGTTCGCCTGCACATTCACGACGTTCAGCGACTTGTTGGTCGCCGTGAGGCCCGAACGGTCGGCGATGAACGCCGCCCGCCGTTGCACGACGAGTTCGGGAGTTGCCGTGCCGATGCCACGCCAGCCTTGGACCAGAATGTAGGCGGTATAGGTATCGGATCGCGTCGTCAGGAGATTGCTCACACGGTTGATCGCGGCGAAGCGTTGTTCGAAGTCATTTCTCACCCAGTCCGTATCCCCGTTCCCCGGGTTGGCTTGGAAGTTGGGGGAAATGTCTCCGCTCTTGACATCGTAATCCGAAGTAGCAGGGTCGCCGTAGATTGATTGAAATCCGGGGACACGGTTGAGGTCAAAAAGCGTTTTGTACGGTCCGTTCTGCTGGCGATATGCGACGATCGCCTGAGCGATTTTCATGTTCTGAACCCGGTCGGTGGGGTAGAAAGGCACGCTCGCCAGCACCCGCCACGAGGCGGTGTTGAGATTGATCACACCTTCGATCGGCACATTATTTTCCGTACCTTTGTTGGGTCCGCCGGAGGGCGTTTTTGCGAGATTGCTCACCGGCTTCGAGTCAACCGGCGTGTTGTGGAAGTTCGAAGTCCAGGTAAGGCTCTGCGGGTCGTTTTGAAAATAGGGATTCGGATCCCATTGGCCGAACGTGTTTGTCGTCGAATTGATGTTCGGCAGGTAATCGTCCTGAGGCGACTGGATTGCCGTGAAGTAGTCGAAGACGCGTGCCGTCCAGCCGTAAGGGTCGTATGTAGGAATGTTGGGCGGGGTTGCGGTGGGCGCGGTATAGCCCGGGTAAAGAGGATTTGAGGCGAGCATCGGGCAGAATCGTCCCACCTGCTCGAACTGCTGGTCAGTCACACCGGTGGTGAGTTGCGCATCGGCCAGGGCACTGTCGGCGGTGATCGTGTTCATTTCGATGAGGTTCCCATTAAGGAAAACCGTATAAGCGCCGATGAACGGCACCTGCAGCACGTCGCCCGTGCGCGCGAATCCGCCGAAGGGGAACTGCGCGAACTGGTACGCGCCATTGAGCTTGTTGGGGCCGCCGAAATCCACGTTGTTTAACTGGATCGGGGGGAACGGATTGACGTACGACGGCATGGGATCCGACGCGCCCAAATTGATCGCCGGCGCCGGGGGCGCCATGATCCAGGGGTCCTGTCTATCAGGGGTACCAATTGAGGGGTCGTAGGCCCAGGGAGCGGTGGGCATAAGGCCTTCCTGGCGGAGTTGCGTGCCGGCGGCGCCTTGCTGGTTCCAGCGTCCCGGATAAACAAAGCTCCATTCCGAGCCGTCGTTTAGCCCATTCTTTCGCACATAATGCCAGGCCATGAATGGGCCGAGCGCGGAGGAGGGAAGGGAAACACCGCCGAGATCAATGTTGTCCACGGGGACCATGTTGCTCAATTTGCTTTCGTCATCGTTGGGAGGAGCAGTCTGCGCGTTCGGGAAGCGCGTGCGGAGGAGGTACATTTCGCCGCCCGGCTTGGTGTTGTCGCTCGGGTCGTTAAGGATTTCGTGCAGCGTTGGCACATAAAAATACTTGGTGAGGCCCTGACCGGGCTGTGGAGGCGCGCCCGGCACCGGCCAGTTGCGCGGCCGGGCGCTCACGGTATCAGCATCAACGGGCATTTTGAAATTCGGGGTCAGGATGTTGAACGCGCTGAGGGGACGGTATTGCGCCGCGGTGTCGTCGCCGGCGGCGGGGGTCGCTGAGTAGTTCTCGAGAATCAGGTAGCCGCGCGCGGGGATGTACGGCGTCGTGTTGTTCCGCCCGAAGCCGGCGAACTTACTGAGGGGCACCATGGTCATTGCTTGCGGGTACCCGCCGGGCGGCGTCCCGCCAGGGAGCTGGCGATTGAGCACGCCGATTTGATAGTTGGTCAGGTAGATGTCGACCGGATAAGGATTGTAGAGCTCGACTGCGACATACCCTTTGGGATTGGCGGGCTTGGAGGCGTACGGGTCAGCTACCGGGCCTTGTTGCGTCATTATCTGAGAAGGGGGCGGTGCGGTGTCGTTATTGACGTATACCTCGGTGATGAAGGGCTGCTTCTCGTTGCCGTACACCACTACGTCAACGTTCTGCTGCCCCCCATTGATGTTCAGCTTGAGCGGGACGTGGGCCCAACTGACGTTGTCGTCGCTGTCGCGCAAGTCGACAGTGTTGATGGCGGCGAGCGCCGAACGAAGGAGTTGCATCTGGTCGAAGGTGAAGAACACCTTGGCCGCGGCCCCCGTGCCGTTGGGGTCACGGATGCTCGAGCGCAATTGGGGCGCGCCGGTTTGCGGGTAGCCGGGGAACGGCGTGTTGGTCGGCGCGGGCGCGTCCGCCACGACATTGGCGAACGCCCGCCAGAGCTCGCCGAAGGACGCTGTGTTTAACGACGCACGGGGGGCGGTGCCTGCAGAAGGGTCGTATTGCGGCATGATCCCGGCGGCTTGCACGGGGTAGACGTGCGCGGGGAACTGATTGTTCAGCGGTGAGCGTGCGACGAAATAGGGCCGCCGGTTGACTAAACTGGGGGTGCCGGGCACCACGGTCGGCGTGGTTTCGTAATATCCCTGGAACCAAGTAACGACCTGGTTCGGCTTCCACGGCGTACCCGGGGCGGTGACGGGGTTCAACAGGGATTGTGAGAGGCTTTGCTCAAGAAGGGACGGCGTGCCGGCGCTGCTGTTTTGCTGATCCCCGCGAAACGCGATAATCGCCGAGTCGCCCCATGTGAACGTCTGATAGCCCACGCCGGGGTTGCCCATCTTTCGCCCCAGGCCCATGAACATGGCGTCGAAGACGCTGCGGTAGGCCATGTTCATCACCGGCGTGCCGGTGTCATCAAGGACGAGGCCCTTGGGCGCGCCCAGGGTGGAGGCCCACACGCCGCTCGGGCGCAGTTGGCCGTTGAAGCGGTAGAGATTGAGATTGCTCGCTTCCGTGCCAAGGCCGGTGTCCATGGGGCTGTCGGTGAAGGTGTTGAGCATTTCGACGAGGCCGATGTTCCCCGGGAAAATGCCCAGCGCGTTGAGGGGCGACGCATTCCCGAGGCCGTCGAAATCGTAGCTGGAGGCGTAGGCGGTGTTGAGATTGACGGCGGAGTTGTCGTCGATCATGCGGACGGCGGCGTAGTACGTGACGCCGTTGATTTCCCCGATGGGCAGCCGCCACAGGAACGAATCGGCGATGCCGTTGCCGGTGGCCGACGCCGCGGGGATCGTGCGGATGCCATCGGACTGTCCGAATCCGCCCGGGAAGTAAAACGTGAGCGCGGGGTAGTTAATCCCGTTCATGGCAATTGACGTCGGGCGCACAAGGTATCGGCATCGGGTGCCGTCGGAGGGCGGCGTGGAAGGCTGCGTGAGCCCGGCGGCGGGATAGCGAAGGTCTTCGACCTGCGAGGCACTGCTCAACGGGGCGGACGTCGCAAACCAGCACGCCGTGTTGTCGTTGGCGTTGCCGTCGGCCAACCAGTTCGCTGGCGTTGAGGCGGGGGGAGCGTTAAAGGTGCCGTCGATACGGCAGACATAATAATTACCACCATCGTGCGTCCATTCGCCCTGATTATAAACGCGACTGGGCACGTAATTACCCACCGCCTCGCTCATGAGCGTCGGGATGCGCGTCGCCATCCAAGTATCGGTCGTGGGGTCGTCCCAATGGGTGTTCCAAAACGCGGCAGGCACGGGCGGCGTTGGCTTAACACTCGCCCAAGCCGGGTCGGGCCTCACCGGGCCGCCGGCCTGTTGATACGTGGAATCGACGAGCACGGATTGCGCCATGTTGACCACGCCCTGCACGAGCAGATCGATTTCGGTATTCAGGGCGTTTTGCTGGGCGGAGAAGCGGTCGGTTCGTGCGGTGGTGATGAATGCGGTGCCGATGAGGGCCATCAGCACCAGCAGCGCCACGACCAACACGAGCACCGACCCCGGCCGCGAGCGGGCGAAGCGGGCCTGAATGCGGTCCAGCAATCGGCGGAGGGGGGTTTTGTTTTTGGGCATGGGAACCTCTGTTGGTTGCTAGTTACTGGTTGCTAGTTGCTGGTGAAGGACGAAGAGAATGGGTTTCCTTGCCTTCACCAGCAGCCAGCAACCAACAACAAGCAACTGCTAAATCCTCACGGCTGCACGTCGAAGATGTATTCGAAAAACTGCTCGTCGCCCAGGCGGCCGTTGGGGTCGTCGATGGCGATGGTGACGCGGATCATTTTCGGGAACGGCAGGGTGGTGGTTGGTCCCCACGCCGCGGTGTACGAGGAATTTGCTGCGACGCTGCTCTTGTAATCGAAGCCCTGCGTCGGCGTCCCGTCGGGGTCGGACCCGTATGGGGCCTGTGGGGCCGTCACATTGGAAAGGTGCTCGACGTCGTCCACCGGCGTAATGTTGTCGGCCTGCACTGCGCTAGGCATCAATGCCGTCAGCGGCATCACGTCGCGATAGTTGATGATGCCGTCGCCGTTCGTGTCACGGGGGAAGCCGTACCAGCGGATGTGCTTGGCCAGGATGAATTTTCCCGTGGTGTCGAGGTCGGTATAGAAGTCCAGTTCCCCGGTCGGGTCCGGGGCGGGATGGGCCATCGCTCCGCTCAGGGGTTTCTTCGTATAAAAGTTGCCGGCGAACTCGACGACGAACTGCGAGCAGCCGCGGACGAGGCAGGGGGAAGCCGTCGCCATCCCGGCAGGGGTTACCGGCTTGGACAAAAATGGGTTCGCCTGGAAGCGGTAGATCATCGGATCCCACCAGTCCACGGGCGCGCGGGGCGCCGGGGGATAAGGGGCGAATGCCTTGAGTATGGCGTTAAATTGCTGAATGCTGGTCTGGGCGACGTCGAAACGCGAGTCCTGAATGACGGTGTTGCCGTTGGATTTTGAGCCGAAGCCCAGGGGCGCCAACACCGCGGTGGCGGGCTGGAGCGAATTGCCGTCCGGGTTGAGCGAAAGGAGGATCGCCTGGCGGCAGAGGAAGAAATCGGACGCGAGCTGATTGCTGGTATTTGCCGCGTTGGGCGCGTCGGGATCGCCCGGGCCGAAATAGACGTTGGCGGTGTTCGGGAGCATTCCGTGCCCGTACCAGATGAACGCCTCGCTGGAGGTGGTGGGCGACACGAACGGGGTGCCGGCGGTGGAGTTGACATTCGTGCCGGTCGCGGTCTGCCGGGCGTAGAGGCCCCGTGCGAAGAAGCAGACGCGGTCGATACGGTGGTTTCGGAAATTGAGCAGTGCGGGGTTCCAGTGGCCGGGGGGAGTGGAATTCGCAAAGAGCGTGGGCTCGTGGCGCGGGTCGGCGGGGTCGCTTGCCGCGGACTTGTCCCTGGCGTTGCGGAAGGCCCCCACGGTTTGCGAATTGATGATGAACAGCGGCCCGTCCGTCGTCTGCGAAGCGCCCCCGGGCACGGGGATGAGATTCTTCAAGTCCAGCACCAGGGTATTCTGGATCGCGCGGTTGTCGCGGTTGATGGTGGAGAGGGCCTGGCCCTGCCCGGCCGTCTCGGAGGAGATCTTGAAGACCTGGTTGACGCCGAGGATCAGCAGCAGCGCGATCGCGATGGAGACCATCAGCTCGATCAGGGTGAAGCCGGCGGGTTGGGGGGCGTGTTGCTTCATGTTCGCTTTCGCTCGCGCTAGTTCACGCGGATAAAGGTCGTGTAGACGGCGATGTCCATCGCCGGTCCGGTCGGCGCGGTGTTCCCGGAGGCGGGGTCCGCGTAGCCCCGGCCGACCACCAATACCTTAACAGTAACCGGGCCCCCGGTGGCATTGATGGGGCGGAAGGTGGCGGACTTCATGTCGTTGCCGGGCGCGAGTTCCCAGGTGTCGCCGCTGATGTTGTTCCCCACGCGATAAATGTACCCGTTGCACCCCCCGCCCGAGGCGGCGCCTGTGTCGTCGGAGACGACCACATACGCGCCCTCGGCCACGAAGGCCGGGCCGTTGACCGGGCCCGCGCCGTCCGCCGTAAAGGTAACCTGGTCGGGAATCGAAGGATTGCTGTTGTAAGTGAAGCTGGCACCGAGCAGCCTGGGTTGGAGGTTGGCCATCGCCGGGGTTCCAAGCAAACTGAAATCCTCGGGCCCGTAGGTCGAACGGTTGCGCACCTGCGTCGCGATCACGATGACCTGCGCGAAATTCGAGTTGACAAGGTTGCCGTTCTTCCAATATCGGTCCCGCCGGTACATGGGGACCCACGCATAGCGCCGGTCGGAAGGCAGGAGCAAGTTCCCAGCGGCGGCCGCCCACGCGATGTCGCGCAGCTGAGCCCCCTGGGGCTGAGGCAAAATCAACGAGTTGGCCATCCTGTCGTCGTGGAAACTCCAGACCTGGCCGTAGAAAACCGAAGGCCCGACGGGCGGCGGCACTGGCGCACCGGCGGGAGGCGAACTCGCCAGCGTAGGCGGGAGAAACAGGCCGGTCGGGATGGCCGTTTTCTGGAGATAATCCGCACCGCTCCGCGCGATCGCCGCGGCAACCGTCTCCTCCGCCGTCGAGGCGGTCTGCTTGATGGCGACCGGGAACATCGCGGCGATCATGATGAAGCCGATGCCCAGGATCATCACCGCGAACAGGATTTCGGTGAAGGAGAAGCCGGGACGGAAGGAGCAGGAAGTTGCTGGTTGCTGGTTTCTGGTTGCCGGTAAAACGCTTCGGCGCCTACAACGGGCAACGGACAACGGGCAACTGACAACTGACAACGTATCCATTTCATTCTCCGCGGATCAGGGTGCCGTTGAAGCGGTTGATGAGCAGGGGCGTGCTGTTGGCGTCGAGCCATGCTTCCTTGGTCGATTCAGTCGCAGCTGTAATTCCATTACCAGGAGTCGTGTCAAATCCCAAATCGCCCTCGGTGAAGCCTTGCGCCTTAAAGGCGGCAGAATCGAAGAGGACGAGCCCCATTTGAGATCGAAAAAAGGAATTGCCGTTGCTGACTATGAGTTGGGATGGGGTGGGAGCTTTTAACGCCGCCGCCAACCCACCATTGTTCGGAAACGAAAATGCGTATTGCTTGCTCACCAGACGTCCCTGTCCGTCGAACAGGATCACGCCCCCGTGCAGCACTCCCTCGGTGGAAGCGGGACTCAGCGGGTTAAACCCGAAATACCTATTCTTCGAATCGTCGCAGATGGTTTGAAGGCGGACGCCCTGGGGCAGCATGAGATAGTCACGGTTGGCCACGGCGTCGAGAAAGATCAGGTTGCTGGCCGGCTGGCTATCAGCCGTGCGAACGAGGATGGCGACCACCCGGTCTTCGCGGGGGTCGAGGTAGAACAACACGCCGCGGTAATCCTGGATGCCAATGGCCTCTTCGCGGGCGCGGGCGAGGACGGCGGAGATCTGGTTCTCGGCGGCGCTGATGCTGCGGGTGCCGGTGATGGCGCTGATCGCGGGGATCGCCAGCGTCACAAACAAAATAATGATCCCGATCACCACCAGCATTTCGGTGAGCGTGAAGCCGCTTCTTGACGAAGTGCAGAGTGCAGAGTGCAGAGTGCAAAGTGAGGAGTCGGGCGCGCGGTTATTTACTCTGCATTCTGCACTCTGCATTCTGCACTTTGTACTCTGCACTTGTCGGTGTTTCGGGGTCATCGAAGCGTCCTCTCACCCGGGGTTAGGGCTGGAACGAATACAGGTTGTCGTCGCCGTTGGTGAAGTTCCCGTCCTGGCCCGCGGAGGCGAAGAATGGGCGGTCGGCCACTGACACGGCCGGGACGCTACCGGCCGCATATACGCCGGAAGTGCGGACGGTGAATTGCGTCGACGTCGGTCCGCCGTTTGCGCTGCCGGGTCCATGGGCAAGATTCACGACAAGCCCGCTGGCGGGCACGAAGATGATGGGGTTCTTCCAGCCGTCGAGCAGGACCGGCCCGGTGCCGGCGGGGAACGGATTGTTATTGACGTCGTTCAGGAAAGACCGTGCGGGCAAGGCGGCGATGACCTGCTTGTTCTTCGGAACCCGCGAAAAAACTTGCATGATGTATTGCGTGTACGTGATGGCACTGCTGTAGCGCCCCGTATTGGTGTCCGTGCTTCCGGGGTTTACATCCGCCGGGGCACTCGGGGGGGCGATCGCGGGTGCCAGCGCCGCAGGGCCACTGGTCACGACGACCGTTTTCCCGTTGGGATCGAGGATCGTATTCAGCGGTGTATTGATCTCGTACTCGGCGATCAGCGCCTGCGCGTTGGCGAGCGTTGCCTTCGTGGCCCTGGCGGTGGCGGCCTTGTCGATCTGCTGATACCCGATGATGGCCATGCTGATCAGGATCAGGATGATCCCGATCACCGCCAGCAACTCCAGCAGAGTAAAGCCCTTGCGGCTATGTCTCACGAAGCCTCCTTTGGTCCTGTGCATTGTTCGGGATGTCCAGTGAGCGGAGTAGGACTGAGGACTGAGGACTGAGGACTGAGTGGGGAAATCGCCTGAGCTCCAATAGCCGGACCTACACTCTCTGGGACGTAACGACTTTCAGATCCTCAGTCCTCAGTCCTCAGTCCTCAGTCCTCAGTCCTCAGTCCTCAGTCCTCGGTCCTCCCGGCCTGCCCACTCTCTTCCCCGGTCCTTCCTCATAGCTGTACAAATTGTCGTCGAGCGACAGGAACAGGCGATCGGGACCGGCGGAGAAGAAAAATCGGCGGTTTTGCAGGGCGGTCCCCACCGCCGGGTGTTGTTGGGGCATAAACACGATCGGCGTGCCCCAGGCATCGCGAAGCGTGGCTTCGTTATAAACCGCCTCGGGCAGCCCGCCGAACGCCGTTGAGGACATCCCCGCCTCCGCCCGCAGGGCGGCGACCATGTCGCGGTTATTGGTCACTGCGGCATGCTGCAGCGCCTGTTCGTCGGGGTCGAGCACCTTGTTGTCCACGAACGGGAAGACGGCCGGCAACTGGTGATGATGAGCCTCGTACTGGTCCATCAGCGAGTCGAGCTTGCGGAGCAGATCCTTGGTGAGTTCCACCGCCGCGGCGTTGCGCACGTAACGGGCGAGGCTTACCATCAGCCCGAGCACGATGATGAGGGCGGCGATGGTGGTGGCCATCTCGATAATCGTGTAGCCGCGGCGGGCGCGGGATCGCGACGGGTTCCAGTGGTTAAACAACGGCATCTCGCGTCAAGGCGACCCCACGTTGGTGATGTCATCCATTCGAAAGTCGTACCGGGGTTTGTTGGTGAGGGAATCGAGCGGATAGTTGCCATATTGCTCGTCGGTCCCCGGACTCCAGAGCAGATAGGGGCCGGTGAACGCCGCGCTCTCGTTTAGTCCGATCTTCCCGTCGTGGCTAAGGTCACCCAGGAAGTGCTGCATGGCCTCGAGCGGGACAATGGAATTGTCCGACTGGTTGTACATTGGCCTTGCACCGGTGGTGCCGTTCGTGACGAAGGCCGCCTGCGGGTCAGCCCCCACCCCGGCGGGGAAATAAAGAATCGGATGGTTGTAGCGGTCGTTAATGGTCGGCAGCGTTGTACCAGGAGCAGTGGCCAAGCCGATGACCGAGATCTTAAACCGGCCCGTGGCGATGTACGGGCCATAGACCTGGCCCGACGTGCCGCGGACGCGGAAGCCCAAGCCGTCGGCGCCGTCGTGCGGTCCGTTGGTGTCCGTGGTCGCATTCCCCGGCCCGACCAGCGCCCAGCAGAGCAGCTCCGCGCCGCGCGCCTGGGACTTGTCAATGGCCGGGTCAGGCAGGAGTCGCGGGTAATCGCGGTGATCGCCCTTGTACGCCTCCAGACCCATGGAGATCACCTGCAAGTCCGCGGCCATGCGCGTGCGCACCGCGTTCTTGTACGTGCGGTTGATCATCGGCAACGCGATGCCGATCAACAACAGGATGATGCCGATCACCACCAGCATCTCCACGAGCGTGAACCCGCGGCGGAGGCGGCGCGCCTTAGTTGGAATAGATGATGTCATCTTTGGTGCCCCAGATGCCGTCCGCCCCAGCGGATATTAGAATAAACGTGTCCTTGTTCCGCGGCGTCACGGTGTCGTTGATCGTCGGGTGCTTAAATAAGTCGTTAGCCGTGTTGTACCAAACCTGATTCACGCTGGAACTGTAATCCGTTCCCGCGCCCTTCTTATTAATTCCCGGCTCGTAGGTAGGAAACGTGGAGACCGCGCCGCCCGTCCCAAGCACCACCCAATAGGGAAACATTTCACCCGAATAATACTGGGCGTTGGCGCTGTCGACGATCTGCGTCTGCCCGACCCGCGCACGCACATAGATAATTGGCTTTGGGGTCGCGAAATGGTCGAAGAATTCCGGAATAACGGAGTCTGCCATCGTAGGCTGGATGGACGCGGGCGCCATCGTTTTGTAGTCCGAGTAGGCGCCGCTGACAGGGTCTTTGGGCGGTAGCTCATTCGGGTTGAAATCCGTGTATAGAACGGATTGTTTCGGAGTAAGCGGGTTCAGGCTCTGTGGGCCCTTACCCACCAGGGTCGGGTCATACGTGATGACGGGCGGCTTGCCGGGAGCACCGGCAGTTGCGTACAGCCCGCCCGCAAGGCCGAGCAGGAGATTTTCCGAGCCGGTGACCACACTTACACCGGTAATATTCGGGTTAGGGGTTGGTTTGCTGTTGAAGCCAACAATCAAACTATCCGCCACCGGCCCCGGGTAGGCGCGGTAGTCGTTGTAGTAATTCTGCGCCGCCGTCGCCAGGCGGTTGATCTCCGCGCTGGTGTCGGCCTCGCGCGCCTTGCGCTGCACGCTGGCGACGACCGGCAGCAGGATCGCGATCAGCACGACGATGATTCCCACTACCGTCAGCAGCTCGATCAGCGTAAAGCCGGCCCGTACCCCCCGCCGACTAGTGTGCCTATGCATGGAAGCTCCTGGGAATAGTTGCTGGTTGTCAGTTGCTGGTTGCTGGTGAAGGAAGGGAAAAGCCTCTCTATCTGCACCAGCAACCAACAGCTACTCTTCTAATGCTTGCCGTTCTGACTGGACATGCCCTGGATCAGCGTGATCATCGGCATGAACAGCGCGACGACGATGAACCCGACGATCACGCCCAGGACCACCACCATCACCGGCTCAAGAATGCTGATCAGCGAGCCGACCAGCACGTCCACGTCCGAGTCATAGTTGTCGGCGACCTTCATCAGCATCTTGTCCAGATCGCCCGTCTCCTCGCCCACGTCGATCATGTTTACCACGATCGCGTCGCATACCTTGGTCGCCCGCAACGGGTCGGCCATCGACTCGCCCTCGCGGATCGCATCATGCACCTTTACCAGGGCGCGGGCGAATACCTCATTTCCCGACGTCTCCTTGGTAATCAGAATGGCGTCGAGGATCGGCACGCCGGCGCTGATGAGCGTTCCCAGCGTCCTCGTGAATCGCGCGACCGCGGTCTTCGACAGGATCATCCCCAGGATGGGGATCTTGAGCTTTACCACGTCGGTCGCGTAGCGCCCGCCGTCACCCATGCGGATGAGTCGCCAGAGGATCGCGAACACGAAGGGCGAGAAGAGCACGTACGCCCACCCATACTGCACCGCGAACCAGCGGCTCAGGGCCAGGAGCATCTGCGTGGGGGCGGGCAGGTCGAGGTGGAAGTCGATGAAGATCTGCTCGAACTTGGGGATGACGAAGATCATGATCATCGTCACCACGCCCACGGCGATGCTGATAACCACTGCGGGGTAAATCATCGCGCCGATGACTTTTTTCTTCAGCTTCGCGGCCTTCTCCATGAAGTCGGCCAGACGGGCAAGGATGAGGTCGAGCACACCGCCCGCCTCGCCGGCGTTAATCATGTTGACGTAGAGCTTGTCGAAGGCCTTGGGGTACTTGGCCATGGCATCGGACAAGGTGCCGCCCGCTTCGACCTCGTCGCCCACGCCGCCGACGATCGCCTTGAGGAGCCCGGGCTTCTGCTGCTGCTCGAGGATTTGCAGCGAGCGAAGGATGGGCAGGCCGGCGTCCTGGAGTGTGGAGAGCTGGCGGGTGAAGTTCACGAGCTGCTTGCGCGGCACGCCGCCGATGGAGATGGGCATCTTGCGGGTGGCCACGCCCGAGGCGCCGGTGCTTTTTTTGGCGACGCGCTTTTTCGCGGCCTTCTCGCGGATGGTGGTGGGGAAGAACCCGCGGCCACGGATCTGCTTGATGGCGTCTTCCTTGGTGGACGCCTCCACT
>JAQGHP010000520.1 GCA_028288775.1 Phycisphaerales bacterium
GGCATCAACGTCTTCGGCATCGACGACGCCGAGCACGTCGACCCCTCCGCCCAGACCGCCATCACCGGCGGCATCCGCGAGCAGATCAACCTCGAAGGCGTCGGCTCCGGCTCGGGCCTGCTCGACCTCTCCCGCGAGAGCGACGACACGAGCCTGGGCGCGGTCCTCGACGAAATCCCCGGCGGCGCGCCCTCCCGCGGCCGCGGCCAGATGGAGATGATCGACAGCGGCTCACTCGAACTCGACGAGCCCACCGGCGGAGTCAGCCGCGCCACCGCCGCCCCCGTCTACGTGCAAGCCCACGACCCGCTCGCCCCCGCCTTCGGCGCGGCCGCCCTGGGCGCGGGCTTCGTCCTGCTCTTCGGCATTTACATTCTGCTCTCGGCCCTCGCCGGCACGCACCCCGAAGCCGCTAAATATTTCGGCGACGCCCCCCAGCACGGCTGGTACATGGCCGCCCTCTTCGGCTTCGGCCTCGTCCTGGTCTTCTTCATCATCGGCCTCCTCGTCGGCAAGACGATGTCCGCCGGCCGGCGATGAAGCGATTATGAATTGGCTTTAATTCCAAGAGGGCGAACCATTCGGTTCGCCCTCTTTGCGTTGGGAAAGGTGTACTTATCCCGCAAAAGGATTTACGCCTTGAGGATGCGCGACCTTTCACCTCAAGGCGGTCAATAAAGGTACTTCAACAATAGGTAGCCTGCCGCCACAAGTAAGGGAGCCACCATGCTGATTCGCTCCCACCTTCGCCTACGCTTTTCGGACATCATCAGATACACGGCGGTGTCGCAGAGCAGGCCAAATTCGCACATCGAGGGGTCGATGATGTAAATCATGTGGAGGTCTGCGAGGGTATTCACCAGTTGGTCTAATTCGCTAGACTCCACCCTCGCGATCAGCCCCACGGTGCGCCAGCTTATCGGTGGCAGCACTTTGTCAAAACCGTGGCTGTGGGAAAGCCGCCTGTCGATGTCGTAAGCCGCCAGCAGAAAACTCCGCTGAATGTCGCTGAGTGACTGCCACTTGGCGATGAACTCATCCATCGGGTCTTTCATGCTTTCGCACTCACAGCAAAAGCTGTTGACACCATCCGCGTTGCGTGCAACTCCTTCAGCCATTTCGCGATTTCGGCTCTCGCCGGTCGGCGTCGAAATTCGCCGCATCATTGTCCCTGCAACGGCGAATCCCGCTACTGCTATGTTAGGATGCAGCCATCATTACACATTTGGCATGCCGGCGAGGGATAATTCCAATGACCGATCAATTTGGCCGGACACGACCTTTGTTGGCATTAGCTCTCGCGTTTCTCTGCGCCCCGGCCGCGATCGCGCAGGTTCAGGAAGGTGGCGATTCGCCAGCGAAGGGAATCGCTCCCGCCACCGCCCCGGCTCCCGCAACCCAACCGGCAACCCGCCCGGCGACGCAGCCCGCGGAGCCTCCGGTTCCCGGGCGGCTGGTTATTAGCACCTGGGCGCCGGTCGGGTTCCTGAAGAATCCCGTCGCGCTTTCCTTCGACCGTCGGGGCCGCGCCTATGTCGCGCAGACGCAGCGCCGCGAAGGCGGCGAGATGCAGGTGCGGACGGACCCCGCCAATCGCGTTATCCCCGATCACACTTTTCGTAGCGTCGAAGACCGCAGCCGCTGGGCCGGAGACGCGGACGCGGCGTGGGGCGAGCAGGCGGGTGGGAAGAAGGAGACGATCACGCTCCTGGAAGATTCCGCCGGGGCGGGTCAGGCGGACAAGGCGGGGGTTTACTACGAAGGGTTCAACAAAAACTCCGCCGACATCCTTGCCGGTGTGCTGTGGAATGAGGGGAACGTTTACGCGACCTGCGCCCCGGATCTGTGGATGCTGCGGGACGCGGCGGGCGATGGCGTTGCCCACGAGGTGCATTCGCTTAGTCACGGCTACGCCGTGCATCTGAGTTACAGCGGCCACAACATGCACGGCCTCACCGCCGGGCCGGATGGGAAAATCTATTTCACCATCGGCGACAAGGGCCTGAACGTGACCACGCGCGAGGGCCGCACGCTTGCCTACCCCGATTGCGGCGCGTGCCTCCGCTGCAACCCCGACGGCAGCGCGCTGGAAGTCTTCGCCTACGGCCTGCGCAATCCGCAGGAAATCGCCTTCGACCGCTACGGAAACCTGTTCGCGGTGGACAACGACGGTGACTATCCCAACGAGCGCGAGCGCCTCGTCTACATCACCGAAGGCAGCGACACCGGCTGGCGCTTCAACTGGCAGTACCGCTCGAAGAATTACGACGTCGCCGTCCCGCCCGAAGAGCGGAAGGACCGCTACAACCCGTGGATGAACGAGCGGATGTGGGAAAAATATTTCCCCGGACAGGCCGCCTACATCACGCCCGCCCTCGCGAACTACACGGACGGCCCGTGCGGCTTCAAGTACGCGACCGAAGGCGCGCTCAACGACCGCTACCGCGGCTACTTCTTCGTCACCGAATTCCCCAAGGCCACGATTCGCGCGTTCGCACTCAAACCAAAGGGCGCGTACTTCGCGATGACCGATGACCAGGTCGTCAGCCGGGGATTGCAATGCACGGGCCTGGCGCTCGGCCCGGATGGTGCGTTGTACGGCGCCGAGTGGGGGAAGAGCGGCTTCAAGCTCGGGCACACCGGCAGCGTCATCAAGCTCGACGACCCGACCGCCAGCGACTCCCCGCTCCGCCGCCAGACGCACGCGCTGCTGGAGAAAGGCCCGTACCAGAATTCCGATGACGAGTTGGTGAAACTGCTGGACCATGAAGACATGCGCGTCCGTTTGGACGCGCAGTTTGAGCTGGTTCGACGCGGAAACGTCGCCGCTCTCGAACGCATCGCCTTCAACCCCGGCGGCGCGCAGATGGGGCGCATTCACGCCCTATGGGGGCTCGGGCAGTTCGTCTCCGGCAATGCCACCGGCAAGCCCGCCGCGGGGCCGTTCGATAAGGCCGCCATGGCCCTGTTGGGAAAGCGGGCGGAGGCGCTCGCGACTTCTGATAAGGACCCGGAACTCCGGGCACAGTCGATCAAACTGCTCGGCGAGATCGTCGCCGCATCCGGCGCACCGATTGACGGCGCCCCCGTCATCCCGTTGCTCGCCGACCCGAGCCTGCGTGTGCGGTACTTTGCCGCGGCCGCGCTGGGGAAGCTCAAGGACCGCAAGGCCGTCGGCGCGCTGCTGAATCTTGTCGCCGAGAACCGTCCGGTTGATCCCTACGTTCGCCACGCGGCAGTCTTGGGGCTCGTCGGCATCGGTGACGTGGATGCGCTTCTGGCCACGGACCACCATCCCTCGCTGGCGGTTCGCCTGGCCGTGGTGGTCGCGCTCCGCCGACTGCGGGCGCCGGGCGTGGCGCGGTTCATCGCCGACCGCGACGAGTGGGTGGCCACCGAAGCCGCCCGCGCGATTCATGACGACGATTCGATCCCAGAGGCCCTGCCCGCCCTCGCGCGGGCGATCGACGGGGCGGCGATTACGAACGAGGCGTTCGTCCGCCGGGCACTCAACGCCAATCTCCGCGTCGGCGGAATCGAGTCAATCCAGCGGCTTGCCCGTTATGCCTCTGCCGAGCGCAATCCCCCGGCGATGCGGGTTGAAGCGCTCGACATCCTTGCCCATTGGGAAAGCCCGGCCGTCAACGATCGCGTCGAGGGTCGCTACCGCGTCTGGCCGCAGCGCAGCGGGATTGCCGTCAAGGCCACGCTCGACGCGCAGCTCCCGGCATTGCTGGCGTCGGAGAATGCCGAGGTGGCCCGCGCCGCGGCAACGCTGATCGACCGCCTGGGCATCGCGACGGACGACGCGGTATTCGCCCAGTGGGTTGCCGATGAAGCGAAGCCCGCCGCCACGCGCGTGACGGCCCTTCGCCTGTTGGCCAACCGCAAGTATCCGAAGCTGGAGGATTCCGTGCAGGCGGCGCTCGCCAGCTCGCAGTCCCCCCTGCGGAGCGAGGCGCTCCGCGTGCTCGCCGAGACGGAGCCGGAGCGCGCGGTCCGCGAGTCGGCGGAAGTTCTTTCAGGAGAATCCGCCTGCACCGGCGAGCGCCAGGTCGCGCTGCACGTTTTGGCCGCGGTGAAAACACCCGATGCGGTCGCGCTGCTCGGAGATTGGACGGACAGGCTGCTGGCCGGCAATGTGCCGCCCGAGCTTCAGCTCGACGTTATCGATTCCGCCGCCCAATCCAGGGACAAACCCTCAAGGCCTCGATCCGCAAATACGAGTCTTCGCTCCCAAGCTCCGACCCGCTCGCCCGCTACCTTCCTGCCCTCGCCGGCGGCAACGTATCACGCGGCCGCGAGATTTTCACAGGTCACCCCGACGCCGCGTGCATCCGCTGCCACAGCCTGGGCGACGCCGGAAGCACCGTCGGCCCGAACCTCGCCCACATCGGTTCCAAGCCCGACAAGCCCCGGCGATATCTTCTGGAATCGATGATCGAGCCCAACGCGTTCGTTGTCCCCGGCTACGGCATGGCGACGCTGAAGCTCAAGGACGGCTCGGAAATCTCGGGCGTGGTGAAATCCGAGACGGACACAGACATTCAGCTCCTGGTGGATTTGGACGGCGCGCCGACGACGATCAAAAAATCCGGGGTCGCATCGCGAACGCCGCCGGTATCGATGATGCCGCCGATGGGAGCCGTGCTCACGCCGACGGAAATTCGGGACGTGATCGCGTATCTTTCCTCTCTAAAGTAGCATTTTGCGACGGTGTCGGCTGAGGCTTGCGACGGCACAAATCGTGGCACGGGTTTCCAACCCGTGCTGGATGCGCGGGAAAATAAGTCGCGCCGATTTCCGACGCACCTCGCACGGGTTGGAAACCCGTGCCACGATGAAGAGCCATGTAGGGTGGGTGTACTCGCCCACCGTTTCTCACTCGGGCGTTCGGCGAACGGTGGGCGAATACGCCCTCATCTTTCCCCACATTTATACCATTCGCAGTTCGTAGCCGTCGATGAGTAGCAGGAGTTTGCGCCAGCCGCGCCAGAGGGTGATCCAGCCGGGGTCGCCATCGCCTTTGCGCCACCATGGGTG
>JAQGHP010000526.1 GCA_028288775.1 Phycisphaerales bacterium
AGTATGGACAACGCATGTTCGACCCAGAAAGCACGCACGCCAGATTCAATCGTCGCTGCTCGCCGTGTGACGTTTCCGCCCGTGCCGATGGGGTGGTACTACCTTTGTCGCAGCGGTCATCTGCGGACCGGGCCGGCGAAAGTCGTTCTGGGCCGATCGACGTTTGTTGCATTCCGTGATACGCAGGGGACCGTTGCCGTGCTCGAGGGGCGATGCTCGCACATGGGCGCGGACTTAAGCCGCGGCACCGTTGTTGGCGGCTCCCTGCGTTGTCCGCTTCATGGGTGGGAATACGCGGCGGATGGTCGTTGCGTGCGTATCCCTGCGTCCGGGACTGTTCCGCCGTTGGCGTGTCAGGCGGTTTACCCGAGTGTGGAGATCGGCGGCCATATTCTGTTCCACAACGCACAAGCCGCCCGATTCCCGATGCCGTTTTTTGATGGCGTGTTTCCCGACGACCTGCGCCCTGCGGAGCCGTTTGACTTTGTCGTGAACACGCCGTGGTACATGATCGGGGCCAACGCGTTCGACCTTCAACATTTTCGCGTGGCGCACGACCGCACGCTGGTCGGGACGCCGTTGATCGACAGCCCGTCGCCTTTCGCCCGGCGAATTGCCGCCACGTACGACGTCACCGGCCGCTCGGTCCGCGACCGCCTCACCCGCCAATTCTCTGGCAGACAGGTTCGCATGACGGTCACCGTCTGGGCCGGCGCGCTGATCCTGGTGACAGCGGCGTTCCGCCGAACGACGAGTTATGGAATGGTTTTCGTCAAGCCTCTGGACGACGGCCGCAGCCACCTGCGCACCATCGTGTGGGTGCGCCGCCGGCCGGGCGCGCTGGCGCGCACGCTGCTCGATCCGCTCGACGCGCGGATTAGAAGGCGTTTCATCCGCGCGTTTCTGATGGACGACGCGGTGAGGTCCGACGGTGTTAGGTACAATCCCGCCACGTTGATCGACGCCGACCACGAAATGAGGGAATATTTCACCGCCCTCGCCGCAATGTCCGGCGAAGTACCGCCCAGGCCCGTCTGAATGAATCGACCCTATCCGGGGCAAACCAGGGAGCTGCCATGAATCCACTGCGGCCATCCTCTCCACGAAAGTGCTTCGAGTGGTATCTGCTTGCAGGGTATCTGGCCGTATTTCTGGCGAGCGCGCCGGCCCCGGGCCAGACCACGCAAGCCGTGACCGAGCCCGACCCGCTGAAGGCCATCAACTTATTGCGGACTGAGCTGGTGGATGCGTTTAACAAGAGCGACATTGACGGGCTCCTGTTGCACCTCGACCCGGACGTGGTCGTCAC
This sequence comes from Phycisphaerales bacterium, assembly GCA_028288775.1. Classification (GTDB taxonomy): domain Bacteria; phylum Planctomycetota; class Phycisphaerae; order Tepidisphaerales; family Tepidisphaeraceae; genus RYN-428. The sequence continues at coordinate 1,310 of JAQGHP010000526.1, forward strand.
GTGGCAAAACGGCGAGGTCTGCCGCGGACCGCAGGCGGTGCGGGCCTACTACGACCGAATGCTGGGCGGGCCCAATCCCGTGGTCGCCAAACTCTCCATCGCCCCCGTCGTCGATGACCGTCACGTTTACGGGGACCATGCCGTGTCGTGGGGCAACCTGCATGACCACTACGCGCTCAAGGATGGCAGCGAGTTCAGTTTCGACAGCCGATTCACGGCAACCATCGCCCGCCGCCGCGAAGCGTGGAAGGTGACCAGCTTCCACGCCTCCGTGAACGCTTTCGATAATCCGATTCTGAAGATCGTCGAGAAGAAAGTGGGTATGTGGTCGGGAATTATTGGCGGGCTGGTGGGCCTCGTGGCGGGCGTGGTAATTGCACGGTTATTCGGTCGGCCCAAGGCGAAGGCCCCAACGCCTCGCGCGGAGGGTTGAATGTCGTTCCCGCCGTTCGCGACCGAAGAGGATCGGGCCTTGCTGGAGCAGGCCCGCTCCCTTCGCCAGTGCGCAGCGCCGATGGAGTTCACTGAATCCGCCCTGCGCACCCTTTCGAAGGCAAAAGGAATCGACCTCGCCACGGCGGCTCTTTACGACTACCTGCGACACAACTCAGCCCATAGTGCATTCATTCACGACGTCGAGACGGGCGAGGGTCGCCCTTCCAGGGACCTCGCGCCGCGGATTGTTGTGATGCCGGGGGCGTTTCATGTGCAATACCCCGGCACCGGCGCGGACGGCAGCCGGGTTATGGAACTGGCCGGCGCGCTGGGCTGGCCCGGGGAACCCGTTGCGGTGCCAAGCCTCGGATCGATGGCCGACAACGCCGCGGCACTGGCCGCACACCTGGCACGCCAGCCGGGACGGCCGGTGGTCATCGTGTCGTTAAGCAAAGGAAGCGCCGATATCTGCGCCGCCTTCAAACGACCCAACGCGGCAAGCGAACTGCGCGACGTTCGCGCGTGGGTCAGCCTCAGTGGAATGGTTGCGGGCACTCCGCTGATCGGGTGGTTGCGGTCGCGCCCGTTGCGATGCATGGGCGTGCGCCTCCTGCTCCGGCTGCGCGGACAGCGATTCGCCATGCTCGATGAGCTGCGTCGAGGCGCAGGTTCGCCCCTGGCTGCGCCGCCGATGCTTCCGCCGGAGATGCGAGCGATTCACCTCGTGGCCTTTCCGCTCATGCGCTACTTAAGCAACGACTGGGCGCGCCGGGGACATGCGAGACTCTCTTCGATGGGGCCCAACGATGGCGGCGGGATCTTGCTGGCGGATGCGGCGAATCTTCCCGGCGACGTTTATCCCGTCTGGGCGGCCGATCACTACCTGCGGCCGGCTTGGGACATTCAGCCGCTGCTGCTCAAAATCTTGCTTGAAGCGGCTCGACCGTGGGAAGCCTCCCCCTTGTCCCCGGCGGTTGCGGCGGGTCCTTCGCCGGGTCATTTCTGAACGGGGCGATCCTCCGCCAGACCCACGCATGCATGCACAGTGCAAGTACCGCGCCCGTGATAATGTCCGCCGCGTAGTGCTCTTTGGTCGCCAGCGTGCCATAAAGAATCAGTCCCGCCCAAGCGCCGATCAACCAGCGCACCGCGCGGGAATTTCCGTCGGCATTGACGCGCCGGCCGAATGCGAGCGTGTATATCAACAGCCCAGCGTGGAGCGACGGTAGGGAATTGAGCGACACATCATACCGCAGGAGCAGGCCGTACATTCCCGTCGGGTGCGCGACAACGGGCCTGGGGGCGCGGATCGGGAAAAGGATGAAGACCGCAAAACTGATTAGCGAAAGTAGAACAAAGCCGCGGGCATACCGCAGGAGGCTCGCGCGCTCCGTGGCCAGCCACGGGATCGCGTTCACCGGCACGTAGACCGACTGATAAACCAACACCCAGCGATACGGGTAAAACCCGATCGCCCGGTCGAGCCACGTCAACGGAAGGTGATGCACCGGCAACAGCGGGAAGTTACCGATAAGAAAATACGGGACGCAAAATAGCAACCCCAGCGTGACGGAAAGGAACGCCTTCAATCGCCAGTGGGCGGTCACGCGATCGCGGATCGCCGCCCAACCGCGCGGCGGTCGGTCGGATGTGGGCAGAGCTATTTGCCGCTGGTCGGGCATCGGCGGTCTACTGTATGATCCGCCCGGCATATTTGTTCTCCACGTGCTCGCCCGTTCGCCGCGGCCCCTTCCACATGCGCAGGTACATCCAAGGCAGGAACCTCCGCTGCGCCGAAGGCTCTCCCGCGATCTGTGGCAGGTAGACCCACGGCACCGTCGGGTGCTCGTGGTGCGCCTGGTGCCAGTTGTGGTTCAGCCAAAAAGCATCAACCGGGCCGAAGATCCAGAGATTGCGCGCGCCTCGCGTCACGTGCCGCTCGGTGCCGTAATGGTGTACGTATTGCATCGCCGACCACATGAAGCCGAATGCAGCGTACATGATCAGATAATTGACCGGCGGTATGTGCAACCCCCACACGATCAGCACGTGTAGGGTGATGGCCGCGATACCTTCGATGCGAATCCATCGAAGGTGCATGGGATTGAATGACTGAAGAAATGCCGCGGAGGCGCGATCGACGCTGACGTGCCGGTCAATCTTGAAATGTCGGCGATCGAGGATAAACGGGCAGATCGCGGCCACCACGTTGCTGACGACGACGAGCACATAATACAGGCCCGTGAGAATGCCCAGCCAGACCATCCATTTCCAGACGACGTTGTCTCCGTCGAAATAGAGGTCGAATGCCTCGTCGTCCGACCGGTTGCGCAGGTGGTGACCGATGTGGCCCTGGCGCAGAAGGTGGAAAGGGGCGGGAAAAAACAGCGCCATGGCGATCCCGACAGCCTCATTCGCCCGACGCTTGGGGAACAGCATGCCATGCTCGGCCTCATGGATCACCGAATAAACCGAGTTCATCAAGATGCCGAACGCGATGGCCAGCCCCGCCACCTTCCACCCACCATGCACCCGCCCCGCGACGACGAAACAAACGGCGAGCGCGAGCAACTGGCCGATGACGACCAAAACGTTGCTCACGGTCGGAATGGGGTGACGAGCCAGGGGCGAAGTGCGAAGCATTGCGATCCATCTCCCTGTTTCTGGCGGGCGGCGATATAGTACCTGGGTACGGACCGTCCGCCAAAGGCGGGTTGTCCCGCACGGAGCGGGACCAGCGGGGTAACGACGGCAATGATCTGCGAGAAATCAGAATTTCCTCCCGCGGGCGGGCGCAGGCTGCGTGTCGCGCTGATTTCGCCCAATGGCCCGCTCTACCGCCATCGCGGGGGGATCTTTCGCAAATCGCTGCGCTATCAGCCGCTGACACTTACTACGCTGGCCGCGCTCGTCCCCAGGGAGCTCGATATCGAGCTGACGCTGATCGACGAAGGGATTGCGGATGTGCCCGGGCGGCTCGACGTGGACCTCGTCGGGTTGACCGTCATCACGGGGACCGCGCCCCGGGCGTACGAGCTGTCGGCGCGGTTCCGTTCGCGCGGGATCGCGACGGTGCTCGGCGGACCGCACGTCACGCTCATCCCCGAGGACGCTCAGCCGCACGCGGATGCGGTTGTTGTCGGATACGCGGAAGATACCTGGCCCCGTCTGTTACGCGACTTTGCCGCGGGCGTTATGCAAGCGCGTTATGACCAGTCGCCCGATCTGGATCTGGCGAACCGTCCTTTCGCGCGGCGGGAGTTGCTCCCGCGGCGTCGTTATCTCACGAACAACGTCTTCGAAGCCACGCGCGGGTGCGTTCACAATTGCGACTTTTGCGTCGTACCCGCGGCCTGGGGGCGCAAGCCGTATCAGAAGCCGGTCGAGGAGGTGGCCGAGGATATCCGAAAGCACGGGGCGCGCAAGCTTATTTTCGTCGATTTGAACTTGATCGCCGATCGTGACTACGCCCGACGGCTGTTTCTCGAGCGGATCCCGTTGCGGGTGCAATGGTACGGCCTGGCGACGGTGCTCCTTGCTGACGACGCCGAACTGCTGGACCTGGCGGCAAAGAGCGGTTGCCGCGGACTGCTGATGGGCCTGGAGTCAATTTCCCCGGAGAACCTGCGGGCCAGCCGCAAGGGCTTCAACTCTCCCGACCATTTCGTGCGCGTCGTCGAGCGCCTCCACGCGCACGGCATCGCCTTGCAGGGGTGCTTCGTCTTCGGCCTGGACGGTGACGGTCCGGACGTTTTCCTCAAGACCGCGCAGTTCGCAGTGGATGCGAAAATCGACTTGCCGCGTTTTGCCATCGTCACGCCCTTTCCCAACACGGGGTTGTACAAGCGCCTTACCAGCGAGGGCCGCATCCTCACGCACAAATGGGAGCTGTACGATGGCCAGCATGTCGTTTTTCAACCACGATGCCTGAGCGTGCAGGAACTTCAGGACGGCACCGAAGAGGCATGGAAACATGCGTACAGCATGCGGTCGATCGCCGGGCGGCTGCGGCACTCGCCTGCGCCCTGGGGCGTGCGGCTGGCGACGAACCTGGGGTATCGCTTTTACGCGAACCATTTAAGCCGATTTTACAATTGCGATTGGATCATCGGGCGCGCGGGGCAGCGCCCGATGGAGAGCGACGTACTCGCGCCGGTTGCCCTGACCGTCTCCGGCGCGGCCGTTTTGAACCACGAGGCGTCGGCCGCCAATTCCCCATGAAGCTGACGATCATCCATCCCTGCATCGGCCGACGGGCGGGCGACACCAGCTACATACGCACGTGGCAGATGGAGCCGCTGCCCGCCGCGGCAATTGCGGGCCTGACGCCGCGCGACGTGGATGTGCGCTTTTACGATGATCGGATGGAGAATATCCCTCTCGATGAACCAACGGACCTCGTGGCCATCAGCGTCGAGACATACACCGCGAAGCGTGCGTACCAGATCGCCAGCGCCTATCGCAAGCGCAAGGTGCCGGTGGTGATGGGCGGGTTTCACGCGTCGCTTCAGCCGGAAGAAGTTGGGCGTTACGCGGAGTCGGTGGTGGTGGGCGAGGCCGAGAGCCTCTGGCCCAACGTGATCGACGACGCCCGGCATGGGCGATTGGCCAAGACCTATCAGCAGAAAGGCCGCCCCACCCTGGCGGGCATGAATCCCGACCGCTCAATTTTCCGCGGCAAGCGCTATTTGCCAATCGGCCTCGTGGAGGCCGGCCGGGGCTGCCATTTTAAATGTGAGTTCTGTGCCGTGCAAACCGTCTTCGGCGCTACGCAAACCCGCCGACCCGTCGACGAGATACTTCGCGAGATCGAGCGGGTAAAGCACGAGAAGAAGTTGTTTTTCTTCGTGGACGACAACATCACCTCCAACCTCGATCAGGCGAAGGAATTTTTCCGCGCGCTCATTCCTCTGAAAGTCCGCTGGGTCAGCCAATCGAGCATCAACGCCGCCCACGATGAAGAGTTCCTCGACCTGCTGGTTCGCAGCGGCTGCATGGGCGTGCTAATCGGCTTCGAGAGCCTGGACCGGCGCAATCTCAAGGACATGAACAAGTCGTTCAACACGATGCGCGGCGGATTCGCACAGGCGCTCGCCAACCTCCGTCGGCACCGGGTGCGCGTCTACGGGACCTTCATCTTCGGCTACGATCGCGACACGCCCGAAAGCTTCAGCCAGACCGTTGCGTTCGCGAAAGAGCACGCGATGTACATCGCGGCGTTCAATCATCTCACGCCCTTTCCCGGCACGCCCCTATATCAGCGGTTCCAGACCGAGGGTCGTCTTCTCTATGATGCGTGGTGGCTGGATGATCGCTATCGCTACAATCACATTCCGTTCACGCCGGCGGGCATGAGCCCGATTGAGCTGCAACGTTGTTGCCTGGAAGCTCGGCGGGCGTTTTATTCCTGGCGGAGCATCGTCCGCCGGGGGTTTGATGCGGTGAACCGCGCGGACGCCTTTATGTGGAGGAACTTTTACCTCATCAACGCGATGCACCGCGCCGACGTCGGCTTGCGCGACGGCTACCCCCTGGGAGACGAATCATGGACGGGACCGCTGCTGCCTGCGAACTGACCGCCGCAGGCGAAAGCCCTGAGGGCGGCGGCATCCGCTTCACCGTCGCTACCGCCGCGCACGATGCGGGCATCCGTCGGCTGCTGCGCGATAATCCCATGCGGGGTAGAATCTCCGTGTCATTGGAGCGGGAGCCCAGCTATTTCCGTGCCGCCCGTATCGAGGGACCAGAGCATCGCACGATCATCGCGCTCGACGAGGACCGCGTGATTTGCACGGGCTCCGTTTCAGTCCGCGAGCGCTTCATCAACGGCCGGCCGATGCCCGTGGGATACCTTGGCGGTCTGCGGCTGGATCGATCGTGTCGCGGCCGCACATCAGTCATCCGGCGGGGATACGAACTGCTCCGCACCTTGCACGAACAAGGCGGGCCGCCGATTTACTTCACCAGCATCGTGGCCGACAACCTCCCCGCCCGCCGATTGCTGGAACGCGGGCTGCCGGGAATGCCGACGTATCGTTTTCTCGGCGAATTCGTCACCCTGATTATTCGCGCCTCGAGTCCCCGCGCGTTCTTTAGCTCGCTCGCACCCGCCCTGGGGAAACTTCGCGCCGCCGGGCAGCGACTCGTAAATGGTTCGGACGAGAATCTGTCCGCGATCGTGGAACTACTGAATCGGACCCAGGTGAATTATCAATTCGCTCCCGTGTGGTCGGTCGAAGCCTTGCGCTCGCCGGCAAAATGCCCGGGCCTGCGGGCGGAAGATTTTCAGATCGCCTTCACCTCCGATGGAGCGGCCGGCGCCTGCGCCGCAGTGTGGGATCAGCGGTCCGTAAAACAGACGGTCGTTCGCGATTATTCACCGGGTCTGCGCCAATTGCGGCCTCTTCTCAATATTGGCGCGGCGATTCTCGGCGGCCCGAGATTGCCCGTGCGAGGGCGGGCTTTGCCGCAGGCTTTCGCCTCGCATGTGGTGGTCGATCCGAATTCCCGCGACCTTCTCCAACAGCTCATTCAGGCCCTTTGCGGAGTGGCGCACGCGCGGGGAATTGAATACCTGATCACCGGCTTTGACGCACGCGATGCCCGGCTCGCACCGTTGCGAAAAGCCTTCCGACCGCGCGAATACGTGAGCCGCTTGTACGCGGTCCATTGGGAGGACGGCGAAGAGCTGGCCCGTGGCCTGGATGGTCGGTTGCTCGCGCCGGAGGTGGCGTTGCTATGAATTCCGAGATCACCACGCATACCAGACTGGTGCGCCGCTCGGAGCTCACCCCGGCGCAACTGACAGCCATGCACGGCCTGCTCTCGGAGCATTTTGAAGGCGTAGCGTTCGATCAATTCGTTCGCGACGCCGCGGAGAAGAACTGGGCCATACTGATCGAGCGGGCGGACCGGCTGGTCGGGTTTACGACAATCCTCGCGTACGAAACTTCGGTCGATGGCGAAACGGTGAGCGTCATCTATTCGGGCGACACGATCGTAGCGCCGGAGGCGTGGAACACGGCTTCGCTCCCGCGGGCGTGGATCGAATCGGTCGCGAAGCTGCGGCTCCATTACCCCAACGGGCCGTACCTCTGGCTGCTTATCACATCAGGGTTTCGAACGTACCGCTTTTTGCCCCTGTTCTGGCGCGAGTTTTACCCGCGGCCCGGGCAAACCACTCCCGCGAAATGGCAGCGGTTAATCAACCAGTTAGCCGCCGAGCGGTTCGGGCCACGGTACGATGCATCGTGCGGGATCGTGCGACTTACGAACCCGCAGCGCCTGCGCGGGGGCCTGGCGGCTGTTCCGGCCGCCCGACTTGGCGACTCGTACGTCGCATTTTTTATCGAGCGGAACCCGGGACATGCCGAAGGCGACGAGCTCGTGTGCGTCACCGAGCTGACCCCTGAAAACCTCACCGGCGCCGGCCGACGCATGACCGCGGCAATTGCCCGATGGTGAAAGCCGCACTGGCAAACTCTGTATGGTGGATGGCCAGCGGCCCGTCCTTCGCCGCGTTCTCCGGCGCGCTGGAAGACCCGGCCTGCGCCCAGGAAAAAATCCTGCGCGACTATCTTCGTAGAAACGCTGGCACGGCGTTCGGCCGGGAGCACGGGTTCGCAGACCTCCGCACGCCCGAGCAATTTGCCCGACGAGTCCCCGCGCGCGATTACGACGAGTTCAAAACTTGGATTGATAGAATTCATCGGGGAGAGCATGGTGTGTTGACCGCCGAGCCGGTTCAACGGCTCGTCCCAACGGGCGGTTCGACCACGGCGCGCAAGCTCATCCCCTACACCGCGGCCATGCAGCGTGAACTCAACCGTGCGATCGGCCCGTGGATTTTCGATCTTTTCTGCAACCACCCCCGCGCAGCACTCGGTCCTTCTTACTGGTCCATTTCGCCGCTGCCGGGGAAGGAAACGGCTGGCCCCGAGGCGTCCGCCGTGCCGGTGGGCTTCGAAGATGATGCCGCGCAACTGGGGGGCTGGCGGAGGCACGCGGTGGCCGCGGTGATGGCGGCGCCAGGCGAACTGCGACACATCGCCTCAGTCGAAGCGTGGCGCTACGTTACCCTATTGCTTCTCCTGCGCCGGGCCGATCTGAGCCTGATTTCAGTCTGGCATCCGTCGTTCCTCGAGCTTTTGTTTGATGCGCTGCGCCGGGATTTTCGTCGTCTGCTCGCGGACGTGGCCAGCGGGCAGTGCTCCGTCGTTGAAGACCTCCCGCCGTCCGTAGCGCCTTGGGCGATCGCTCGGCCCGATTCATGGCGTGCCCGGGAAATCGAGAGAGCTGGTATCGACCACATCACCGGCATCTGGCCGAACTTGGCCATTCTGAGCTGCTGGGCGCATGGCCACGCGGCTCCCGCGGCGATTGCGCTCGCCCGCTCGCTGCCCGGAGTGACGACTCAGCCTAAGGGTCTGCTCGCCACAGAAGGCGTTGTATCGATACCCTTCGCCGGCCGACACCCCCTCGCCATTCGCTCGCACTTCTTCGAATTCGTGGATGATGCGGGGCGCATCGCATTGGCGCCGGATCTTGAAGCGGGAAAAACGTACGGCGTCCTACTCACCACGGCCGCGGGCCTTTGTCGCTACCGCCTGCACGATTTGATTCAGGTGGACGCAATGGTTGCCCGAACTCCCTCCATCCGTTTTGTCGGCAGGTCTGCCCATGTGTCGGATCGGATGGGCGAGAAATTGACGGACAATTTTGTGGCCCAAGTTCTCGTACAACTGTTCGCCACGCACCAACCCCGGCCATCGTTCGCAATGCTGGCGCCGGACACTGACGGGGCAGGATGCCGGTACACTCTCTATACAAATGCGGATTTACCGGAGGACGCCATGGATTTACTCAATCATCTGCTCGCGGCAAACCCGCAGTACGCCTGGTGCCGCCGCCTCCGCCAGTTGCGTCACCCGCGTGGTTTCAGAGTGACGGGCGACGCCTATGCCGCCTATTCCCAGCGCCTATGCGCAGCAGGCCAGCGACTCGGGGATATCAAACCAGCCGTCTTGAGCAACCTGGACGGCTGGTCAATACAATTCCCCGGCAACTACCTTGATAGCAATCGCGATTGAAAACTTTCTGGAACATTTCTACGACTCGTCCGCC
>JAQGHP010000545.1 GCA_028288775.1 Phycisphaerales bacterium
CATTTGCGATTTGCGATCTGCGATCTGCGATTGGAGGGATCTCACATTCAGATTTCAAATCTCAAATTTCAGATCTGAGATTTGAAATTCCAGATTTCGTCTTCCAATCGCAAATCGTAAATCGGCAATCGCAAATCCTTATCTTTTCCTCGCCTTCGCGAGGTACGCCGCACCAATCATGACCACGAGCAGCAACACGCTGATCAATTCGAACGGGACCACATAATCGCCGAGCAGCGCCTGTCCCAGGCGGGCCATTGGGTATTCCTGCCCGGCGGAAATGGGGTTGGAGGCAAACCGGGCGTTCGCAGGGCTGATCGCGAGGATCATTGCCCCCAGGAGCACCAACCCAATCGTCACCGCGACGACCACTTCCGCCATTTTCGGTTCGAACCGGGCGAAGGGCGACTTCGTGGTGAGCATGACGCCAAAGACGATGAGGATGAGGGTGCCCCCGGCGTAGATGACCAGTTGCACCGCCGCGAGGAACTCCGCGCCCAGCAGGAAGTAGAGCCCCGCCACGCCGATGAGGGTGAACATCAGCATGACGGCCATGCGCACGACGTTTCGCGTGACGACCACGCCGACCGCGGCAGCGCCCGCCATGATTGCGAACAGGTAGAACAGCGCCGAGGCGATGAAGCCGGTTTCGGGGGAGGAGATTTGTGCGAGGCAGGCGGTCATTATCGTCGATCAGTTGCGATTCTATTCTTCGCCATGTACGCGGGGTCCGTTCCCGGCGTCGTCCACGCGCCCGGCGCGCCTGGGTCTTCGCCGGTGCGTGACGCATTGGGCGACTTGCCTTTCCGCTCTTTCCCCTCCTCCGGTACTCCGGGGGAGGGTTAGGGAGGGGGCCGGCGGAGAGGGCTTAAGGGTTCAAGAGTTTAAAAGTTCAAGGGGCATGCACGCTTGAACTCTTGAACCTTTGAACCCTTCTCGCCGCCCCCACCCCAGCCCTCCCCCGGAGTACCGGAGGAGGGAGCAGCGGTCGCGATCAGCTCAGACACCTTTGTCGGACGCCTTTGTCACGGGAAAGTCGGCGGCACTACGCGCCGACCGCCGCCAGCGGCACACCGTCCGCGATCGGCGCGGGGTCGGTCAATCGCTGTTTGATCTTTCTACCGGTCATCCAGGCGTACGCCACCCATCCGATCACTGCCATGAACGCGCCCGCGCCGACCATCGCCAGCACACATTGCACCACGAATGCGGCCAGTCGCCCGTGGGCGGACCAATCGCCCGGATTCCACGGCCGGTACTGCGCCCACGGCTGCAGCGCCATCTCCGGCACGAGCAACTGCCACAAGGCCGCCCCCAGCAGCAGCACGCACGACAGCGGTAGCAAGACTTTGATGCACGCGTAGAGCACCTGATCGATCCGCGGCCGGGGCAGCGTCCAGCGCAGCCACATCTGCACGAATACGATCGAAAGGCACTTGAGCACGAACATCCCGACAGCCGCACAGTTGAGCACAAACAGCCAGAGGCCGGAAGTCATGGACGGGTGCGCGGCCCAGGCCTGCGCGAGGCGCGGGTGCAGGTAGCCGATCAAGCCCAGTGGGTCGTTCCATCCGCCCAGGAACAGGGAAGTTTGGATGCCGCCGATGACGAACATCGCCGCATACTCGGCGAAGAAGAAGAACGAGAACCGCAGCCCGCTGTATTCGGTATGGAACCCGGCGACCAGCTCCGACTCGCTCTCGGGCAGGTCGAAGGGCGCACGCTTATTCGACGCCAGGCTCGCCACGAAGTAGACGAAAAACGCGAGCAGCGTAAACGGGTTGCGGAAGATGAGCCACGTGTGCAACCCGCCGGATTGCAGCACGCCCAGCTTCACCATGTTCAGCGTTCCCGCGGCCATGACGCCGACGAGAATCGCGATGCCCAGCGGGATCTCGTAGCTGACCATCTGGCAGGCCTCGCGCATCGCGCCGTAGACCGACCATTTGTTGTTGCTGGCCCAGCCGGCCAGGATCACGCCCATCACCTCGACGCTGAGCACCGCCAATACCCAGAAAACGCCGACATTGAGCCGCGGCTCGAAGGTGAAATCCGGGGCGAACGGCAGCACGAGGAACGCCGCGAACGCGGGGGTGAACGCGAGGTATGGGGCGAGGCGGAAGAGTACCGGGTCGGCGTCGCGCGGGCGGAGGTCTTCCTTGAGCAGCAGCTTGAGCCCGTCCGCCACCGATTGAAGCAGCCCGAACGGCCCGACGCGGTTAGGCCCGATGCGGCTTTGAATATGCCCGGCGACCTTGCGCTCCCACCAGATCCCGAACATCGCGATGAGGGAGACGGCCGGAAGAAACACTGCCGCCACGAGCACGCAATCATAGAGCGCCGCCTGCCAGGGCAGCGGCGAATGGCCGAAGATCACGCGCTCCATGAATGAGGGTGCGCCTACGTCGGAAATGAGGGTTGCGAGGGGCATAGCGTGGCGTCCCGACGGTGGAACAACTGCGGCCCAAACCGGGGGACCACGGGGACTTCTTTCGCCCTCCAACCGCAAACGGGGAACGAGAACAAACCGACTTTTAGCGGGGGCGCAAGGGGGTGTCAAGGAAGGGAGAGGGGGACATTCGATCGGCAGAACTGCCCATGGCCGTCGCGTGCAGGCCCAGGCTATCGCTGCCTCTTCTCGCGCAGCAGCGCGTCTGCCCATTGCGCCTGCCCCTCAGACAAAGTGGGCACCGGCTGCGCGCGGTAGTCGATTTCCAGATCGTACGCCGCACCGTCGTAGGCCGCGTCCAACACCGCCTGCAGGTCGAGTTCCGTTTCCGGGTCATCGCCGCGAAGCGGAATCTTGATGGTCGGCAGATGTTCTTCCAGACGGATCGGCCAGACCGTTCCGTGCGGACGGTGCTGAACGCGGGAAACGTGGACAGTGTAATCGTGGGCGGGAAGTGCTTCTTGTGGCGGGAAGCCTTCGCCTGATCGCAGGAGGTCGATCTCCACGAAGTGGCTGGGCGAATACATTACTTCGTTGCGTTTCTGCTCGTAGCTATCGCGGCCGCGCGACCCCATGATCTTATTGGCGGGGCTGAGGATTTCGATGACGGTCACGACGACTCGTTGCGAGCGATCGATGATTTCCACCCGCGATTCACGAATTTCGTCCTGAATCAACGTCGTCGCTTGCAGAGGCTCGGCGACCGCAGTTGCGCGCGGACTGGCCGGTTCAGGCGGACGCCGCGGACCCGGACGCTGGACGATGCGAAGGTCCGGGATGATCACGCGTCGGCCGGGATCGCGCTCGTCGGAAATGTAGACCCGATCCTCGATGCGAACCGAATACCTGGGTCGCAGCTGCTCGGTGAGGATGTGGCGGGCGCTGGAGATAAGCTCGTGATGCACGTCCGGCCACAGGCCGGGTTCTTCGAGATACGGGTCCATGCCCGGAAACGGTGACGGCATTCTTGCTCCTGCTGGCCTCGTTCCATTTCGGCAGCCGATTGCATTCTATCAGGAACCGATGGCCTTCGCGGCCCGCGCCGCGCGCCCTCCGCTATTTTGGCGCCTCGGCCGGTTGCGCCGCCGGGGTGGGCGCGGGCGGTGGAACCGGCGGGGTCGCAGTGGCGGGCACGGGGACGCCGGGCGCGGGCACTGCGGGCGCGATTGTCGGCGCGGGCTGGGTTGTGGGGGGCGTTGCCGGCTGGGTCGTCGGCTGCGTTGCGGGCTGCGTGGCCGGCGGGGGTTTGGGCAGGCCGAACGCGCCGAACAAAACGATATTGCGCATCAGCGCGGTCGCGGTCGCGGGGTCGTAGCCGATGACGCCATCGATCGGCTCACCGGTGAGGCCGGCGGCGATGTCCTCGCGGCTGAAGAAGACAGCGGGGCGGCCCTTTATCGTAATCACGCGCACCCGTGGCGACTTCAAGTCGCCCACGACCGACTTCTGGGCAAACTTTCGGTAGCGGATCGCTTCCACCTTCGCGCCGGGAAGATTGTAAACGGGGCTGGCGGCCGGCAGTGGTGTACCGAGCTCCTTGGCCGCATCCCCGCCGAAAATGGCTTTTAGCTCCGCTTCGGCCGACGAGGCGAAATCCGCCGAAGCACCCGCGGCGTCAACGATCAGCGTGCCGCCTTGGTCCACGAAATTCTTCAAGGCGGTGCGCTGTGCCTCATTCAGCCAGACCGCGGTCGTGCCGGTGAGGTCGGCGAGCTTTGCGCCCTGGAGAGTCTGAGCGTCGATTTTTCCCTTCTTCACCGTAAGGCCGACCTTGTCAGTGTTATGAAGGATCGCGGCCAGCCGCGACCACCCTGCCGGCTCGGGGTCCCAATTGTCGCCCGCTTCCAGCCGCACCAGCGTGGCGTTGCGCGTCGGCTGAATGCCGGGGTCGTCCTTCACGATGTAGGTCTCACCTTTGTGCGTGAGGTTCTTCTTATCGACCGCGTAGAGGAAAATATCCGCGCCCAGCTCGTAGAGATCCTGCTTGGTTTTGTCGGAGCGGGTGTGCCAGGCGCGGGCCATGTCGGCCTCGGGCGCCAGCAGCATCAACTCGCGGATGCCGTTGCTGAGCCCGCGCACCTTCGGGTGGGATTTCCATTTGACCGCCGGGTACTGCTCATCGATGAAGATCGGATGGCTTGCCGGGAGTTCGCGGAACTCGTACTTGGGGAACAGCTTTTCGCCAAGTTTCTCGAAGCTCTTGGCGAAGTTGGTGTTGTTGCAGTCGGCGTTGCCGAGGATCAGGCCG